>DRDE01000332.1 GCA_011040095.1 Nitrospirota bacterium | reverse complement strand
TCAATTTTCCCTTATTGCTTTTTGAAACATTTTAATCGGTTTTTCTTTCTCTTTAATCGCTGCTACCGCATCATGGGCAACGTCTCTCATTGTCCTTAACAGGTTTAAAATCCTCTCCTTTTCTGATATGTTATTACAGCCGACTAAAAGCTCTTTTCGCGTAATGGATGAATAATAAAGGATGCCTTTAGTTTCCTGAAAAAACCTGACAACTGTCTTTTTGCCGCGGAGCCACTCTATCAGGATATCCGTGTCGATGAGGTAGTTCATCCAAAACTTTCTTCAGCCTCGGATATAATGGCAGAAAGGCTTTTCTTGTCAGATTCCTCCCGGATTTTACTTATATAATCAACACTATTGCCAGGTAAATCATTTCGGTCAGCCCATATCCCATAAGCATATTCTTCTATAGGAAAAGGCATTGTAACAGCTTGGTTAAAAAAAAGTCGTTTTGTATATATTTGCACCTGATATTCTCCCCGGATACGCGCCCGCAGGCAGCAGCAGGGGTTAAAAGACGTGTCTATTTTTTTAATGCGTACTTCTCAAACAATCTCAATCCTTCCATGTGTTTCTCAGTAAAGTCATACGATATGATTTTCCAGTATTTGACAAGTTCTTTCTCGCCGATCCATTTTTTCTGCGGCGCTGCCCCGGCTATTAAAGGGAGATTTTTTATTGCATATTTTTTTGCATTAATCAAATCCGAAGATAATTTCTTAATAAGCTCACCTTTTCCTGAAAGGGATTTTCTTCTTATTACCCACAGTGCATATACAAACGGAAACCCTGTATATTTGCCCCATAATTCTCCCAGGTCATAAATAAACGGAGCAGGCTGCTGATTGCCGATTGCTGATTGCTTCTTTGCCTCGATCATTGCAGTATCTCCGATATGAAGGACTGCGGAATATGATGAAAGAATGTTCCTTACACTGCGCAGTGATGTCGGTTTGAATTTACATTTTAATGAGAGGAACTCTTTGAGTATGACCTTTAAAAGGGCGGTGGAGGTTTCAGAGTCCGATGTTACGGCTATCGTCTTTCCTCCAAGCTCGTTTAACGGGAACTTTGAGAAGAGCAATATGCTGTTTATAGGACCCGAGGAGCTTATGGAAAACCAGGGGAGAATCATGTACCTGTTTTTGTTTCTCAGATATTCTATTGAGGAGGACGGGCTGATGTCCAGCTCACCGTTGCGCAGCATCCTGTTAAGCTTGGAGGGAACGCCTTTAATAAAGGTGTATTCTGAATGATTGCACTTATTATCGAGATAATAAAATACAGGGAACAGGTTCGCGTACGGAATTCTCCCTATTCTAAGTTTTTCTTTTTTCAAGAATTTATCCCTTTATTACACCGAGCGGTCTGAGCCTTGCCACTTTTCTTGACAACCCTGCATTATGGACAACATTAACAACATCCGAGACATCTTTATATGCCTCGGGCATCTCTTCTGCCAGAGTGCCTCTTCCCGTGGCCCTTACAATTATGCCCCTGTCTTCCATCTCTCTCCATATAGCCCGGCCTTTGGCCTTTTTTATAGCCTGGTGTCTTGACATCACCCTGCCCGCTCCGTGACATGTAGAGCCGAAGGATTCTGCCATCCCTTTTTCAGTTCCGATAAGCACAAATGATGCCCTCCCCATATCACCCGGTATTATAACAGGTTGGCCTATGTGTTTATAAAGCTCCGGCAGATCGGCATGTCCCGGAGAAAATGCCCTTGTTGCGCCTTTGCGGTGGACAATGAGCTTTCTCCTTTTATTGTTAACAACATGTTCTTCGACCTTGGCTATGTTATGCGCAACATCGTATATAAGGCCCATTCCTATTGCGCCGGGGCCTGCGCCGAGCGCTCTCATAAAAGATTCTTTTACCCGGTGCATGATAATCTGCCTGTTTGCCCATGCATAATTGGCGGCTGCCTTCATGGCAGCCAGATAATCTCTTGCCTCAGGGCTGTCGAAAGGCGCGCAGGCGAGTTCCCTGTCAGGCAGTTCGATATTATATTTCCTTACAGAGCGCTGCATTACTTCAAGGAAGTCCGTACATACCTGATGTCCGAATCCGCGTGAACCTGTATGAATCATTACCGCAACCTGATCCTTGAACAACCCCATGCCGTTTGCCGCTTTTTCGTCATAAATCTCGTCTACAAACTGGATTTCCGTAAAATGATTTCCCGAGCCCAGTGTGCCGAGCTGTGCGCTGCCCCGTTCATAAGCCTTTTTACTTATCAGGTCAGGGTCCGCTCCTTCAATACAACCTTGCGATTCCGTATACTCAAGGTCTTCCCAGTCTCCAAAACCCTGCTCGACAACCCATCGGGCTCCCCTGAGAAGAACCTTTCGGAGCTCTTTTGAATCAAGGCGCAACTTCCCCTTTGAACCGACCCCCGTGGGGATATCCTTATAAAGGGCATTAACTATGTCCTTTATCCTTGGGCTAATCTCCTCTTTATTTAAATTAGTCCTCAAAAGTCTGACACCGCAGTTTATATCATAACCCACACCACCGGGCGAAACAATACCGTCTTTCAAATCAAATGCAGCCACACCGCCTATTGTGAAACCATATCCAGCATGTATATCAGGCATTGCAAGAGAAGACCCCACAATGCCCGGTAATGTCGCTACATTTGCAACCTGTTCTATTGAATGCGCTTCAAGTTCTTTTTCAAGGGTCTCGTCCACATAGATTACGCCGTTTGTGCGCATACCTGTCTTATATCCCACAGGGACCTCAATCTTTGTACCGTCAATTCTCCTCAGTCCTTTGATGGCCATGGAAGCTCCTCCCGGATTACACGGATTATAAGTGATGATTAGATGGATTGTATTTTTATAATCGGTGAAATCAATTAAAGTATAGTTATATTATATATCAAATATCACGGTAGCTTCCCGGTGTGAATCAAGTTTTTTATCTGAAACCATTGATGTTTTTTTGTTTTGCCTGTTTTTGCCCTCTCACCGAGAATTGCCGATACATATCCCTGTCCCTGTCTTTTCCGGAGATTTTGTATTAAAATAATCATAACTGTTCAGGCAGGCAAAAAGCACAAAGTGAAAAAAAGAATGAAAAACTCTTCTTGTGTTTCTGTAACCCTATGCACCTTTGCCACTTTGCGCCTGAGCAATTACCCGGTGAGGAAATATAATAATAAACCCTTTTCTACGGGACTGCTTGTTGCTGTTCAATGCTTGATATAGACTGAGCTATGCAGAGTAATTTTTTTATCAGGTCCTTAATCATATCCTGGCTTGTTTTTTTGGGGCTGCTTCTCGGAGCCCTGCTTGTTTCCACCCCGGAAGGCAGGAGCATTCAGTATGTTTTAGGCGGCGGCGCACTCCTGATTACTTTAGTATTTATTGCATTGATCAGGATGTATATTTTAAAACAGAGGGAAACACTCAAAACAGCAGGAGAGAGCAAGGAAGGCTCGGAAGTAGGATTTGTTGTTGATACATTTCATGATCTCGTTGCAAGGCTCAAGGAGAAAGAAAAGGAGCTTGAGAAATTAAAGGCTTTTGCCGAGGAAAAGGCTGTCAGGATGGAGGCATATAATGAAAATATCCTTCAAAGTGTGCCGAGCGGAGTTATAAGCGTTGACAATTCAACCAGGATAAGAAGCATAAACCAGGCGGCTGAAATGATTTTGGGAATAGATGCAAAGGAGGTGATCGGGAGGAAATTCGATGAGGTCTTCAGAGAACCGTTGACAACCCTTCTGGGCGAAGACAAAACCGTATCAAGGGCTGAATATCCGTATGCCACAAATGACAGGAGGCACATCTGGGTCGGCATAACCACTTCACAATTAAAAAACAGTTCAGGTGATAAAATAGGCATTATCTTTATCTTTACCGATTTGACGGATATAAAGGCCCTTCAATCACAGGTGGACTTAAAGCAGAGACTGAGCCAGCTCGGAGAAATGTCGGCGGGCATCTCTCATGAGCTTAGAAACTCAATGTCCGTAATCTCCGGTTATGCAAAACTTCTCAGCAAAAAGGTGGAAGCATCGAATAAAACAACGGTAGACGCGATCCAGTCGGAGATTAATATCATGGACAGGATCATATCCGAACTCCTTGCCTTTGCAAAGCCCAGTTTCCTGAACATGGAGGATGTAGTTATAAATGAATTAATAAAAGAGACCGCAGCATCGGCTGTCGGCGGTAATGAATCCGTTAAAGTTGCTCTCAATCCCGCCGCTCCTTTATGTATAAAGGCCGACGGCGTGCTTTTAAGGCAGGCGTTTACTAATCTCTTTGCCAATGCCGTTGATGCAATGCCTGATGGGGGAAACATAGAGGTTG
>DRDE01000331.1 GCA_011040095.1 Nitrospirota bacterium | reverse complement strand
TAGGATGTAGAATATCTGTTGAACCGAAAACCTGAAAGGAGAATAAACAATGAAAGACAAAAAGAAGAAGTTGACTACTAACGCAGGCGCTCCCGTACCCGACAATCAGAATGTGATGACTGCCGGGCCTCGCGGCCCGCAGCTGCTGCAAGATGTGTGGTTCCTGGAAAAACTTGCCCAGTTTGATCGCGAGGTCATCCCCGAGAGGCGTATGCATGCCAAGGGATCCGGGGCGTATGGAACCTTTACGGTTACCCACGACATTACCCCCTACACCAGGGCAAAGATTTTCTCCGGGATTGGAAAGAAGACCGAACTTTTCACACGTTTCTCAACAGTGGCAGGTGAACGCGGGGCAGCGGACGCGGAGCGTGATATCCGTGGATTTGCCGTAAAATTCTACACCGAAGAGGGCAACTGGGACCTGGTGGGCAATAACACGCCCGTCTTCTTCCTGCGCGATCCACTCAAGTTCCCTGACCTCAACCATGCAGTGAAGCGGGATCCCCGGACAAACATGCGCAGCGCCCGCAATAACTGGGACTTCTGGACATCGCTGCCGGAGGCGCTGCACCAGATCACAATAACCATGAGCGACCGCGGCATTCCTTACTCCTATCGCCATATGCACGGCTTTGGCAGTCATACCTTCAGTCTCATCAATGCCCGGAATGAACGGAGCTGGGTCAAGTTCCATTTTGTCAGCCAGCAGGGCATCAGGAATCTCACAGATGCCGAGGCCGGGGCCATCATAGGCAAGTGCCGCGAAAGCCACCAGCGCGATCTCTATGAAAGCATTGAGAAGAAGGACTTTCCGAAGTGGAAACTTTTTATCCAGGTAATGTCTGAGAAAGAAGCCGTTGACTGCCCGTACAATCCATTCGACCTGACAAAGGTATGGCTCCACAAGGACTACCCGCTGATTGAGGCGGGTGTTATGGAGTTGAATCGCAACCCTGAAAACTATTTTGCCGAGGTCGAACAGTCCGCCTTCAACCCGGCCAATATCGTGCCCGGCATCGGGTTTTCACCAGACAAAATGTTACAGGGCCGTCTGTTCTCGTACGGTGATGCCCAGCGTTACCGGCTTGGCGTTAACCACCACCTGATTCCGGTCAACGCATCACGCTGTCCTTCCCACAGTTACCATCGTGACGGCAGAATGCGGGTCGACGGCAACCACGGCAGCGCCATTGCCTATGAGCCTAACAGCTACGGTGAGTGGGAACAGCAGCCGGAGTTTTCAGAACCGCCTCTCAGTCTGAACGGGGCCGCTGATCATTGGAACCATCGTGATGACGACGATTACTATACCCAGCCCGGTTTGCTTTTCCGACTGATGAGCCCTGAACAGCAAGAAGCGCTCTTTGCCAATACCGCCGCTGCCATGGGCGATGCTCCCGATAAGATTAAGATCCGCCATATCGGAAACTGCATGAAAGCCGATCCGGCTTATGGGAAGGGCGTGGCCGACGCTTTGGGCATTTCGTTTGAGGATGTATCCGGAGAGGTTTTCTAATAATTCCTTCTTTGGAAAAAAGGAGGGGTAAGGGGAATTTTAAAATAAAAATCTTTCCCTCTTTTCCTCTGTTTTGATTTTTATCGCCTCTCGATGTAACCTATTGCAGTATATAGCGTTTTACTTTATAAACAGACTCTGCTTAATTATCGGGAGGCAAGATGGTTAATGAATCAAAAAAAATCTGGATGGATGGAAAGTTTGTTAACTGGGCTGATGCCAATGTCCATATCTTAACCCACACGCTGCATTACGGCACCGGCGCATTCGAAGGTATAAGATGTTATAAAACAAAAAAGGGGTCGGCTGTCTTCAGATTAAAAGAACATGTGGACAGGTTGTTTGATTCCTGTCATATCCTGAATATTAAATCGCCTTTTCTACATGGAAAGATAGAAAAGGCGATTATTGATACGATAAAAATCAATAAATTAAAAGAGTGCTACATCCGCCCGCTTATTTATATCGGCTATGGGGCAATGGGTCTGCTCCCCAAAGACAATCCTGTCAGAATTGCCATAGCAGTCTGGCCCTGGGGTGCTTATCTTGGAGAAGACGGGATCAAAAATGGAATCAGGATTAAGGTGTCCTCTTTTACAAGACTTCATGTTAACGTAACCATGACAAAAAGCAAGACTTGCGGAGACTATGTTAATTCAACCCTGGCAAAGAGCGAAGCCGTTGCCTGCGGGTATGACGAGGCCCTGATCCTTGATGCAAACGGCTATGTGTCGGAGGGAACCGGCCAGAATATATTCATTGTGCGAGACGGTGTGTTAATGACACCGCCGCTTCCATCGGTTCTTGAGGGTATTACAAGGAAAAGCATAATGGAAATGGCGGAAAAAGTGAAGATAAAGGTTTGCGAGACAAACTTTACAAGAGATGAGGTTTATATTGCGGACGAGGTGTTTTTCACAGGAACAGCGGCGGAAGTGACCCCTGTGAGGGAAGTGGACGGCAGGACAATAGGAACCGGCAAACCCGGTCCGGTTACCAAAAAACTTCAGAATCTCTTTTTCAGGATTGTAAAAGGAGAGGCAAAGGCATATAAATCCTGGCTGACTTACATTTAAATGTTATACTTAAAAGCAGGACGCGGACCTGGTTCTTCCTGACATAACGTATCGATAGTATCCCTTTGGTGAAGGGGGGAATGAGTTGTTATGATTAAAGGTACGGAAGTAATAATCCGAAACAAATAGCTGTGGAGAGAATTATTCCTGAAAAAAGTGTTTGGACAATATTAATAAAAGTCTATATTATCGGCTTTTTCCTGATTGCCGGATGTGCATCCATCCAGGGGAAAGAAAGTTTCGGCCGAACAATGTTTATCCCGTTAAAAAGTTCTCCACCCGGCGCCAAAATTCTACTTGATGGAAAGGAGAAAGGCTTTACTCCATCGATTTCAAGATTTACGTATTTATATAACCCGTACGGCAGCCATGAAGATGAGACCCGGGAAAGAATACTGAGAATTGAAAAATACGGTTATGAACCTTACATTGTAAGGTTTTCCATTAAAGGGAAAGAGTATGAAAAAATCCCGGATACAATACTTCTCAAACGCCTTGATAGTGTCACTGAAGCAGAAGTCTTGCCCGGTAAGGACCGGCGGAAAACAGAAGAACTAAAAGAAACAGGGGAAAAACATGAAGAATCTCCGGAAGAAACTGTTTTAATAAAAGAAAATAATGAAACACAAGAGATCAAACAATATAATGAAACTATAACCGAAACTGAAACCGAAACCGATAACGAAAATGAATATCAGACAGTATATACAATCCAGACAGGGAGCTTTATCAGAATCAGGCACGCCATAGAACAATTCAACTCTATAATAAAAATCTTAAGCGAAAAAAATCTTGATTATCTCAGGGTAGAAAAAATAGGGAAATTTTATACTGTAAGGCTCGGCAGATTTGAGGATTTCACTGGCGGAAAGGCATTTCTGCAAACAATTAAAACTCAACTCCCGATGGCTATCATATTAAAATCCCGTATTAAAGATAATAGTATTATACGGACGCACAAAAAATAAACCTCATTGCCCGGTCTGTCTCATCAAGCTTAAGCAGGGTTCCCGTTAAACAGCCCCCTTTTTTTGTATATCTTCTCCGCGCCTGTTTTTTGCTCTCTCACCGAAAATTGCCGCCTCATAGCCGGTTTATTGGCATTTCTTAAGGTTTACATGATATTTTAAATGGTCGGGGGGGTGTCGCCTGATAAAAAAACGGCGCTCACAAGTAAAAAATCTATTATGAAGAAAATAGCCATTGCCGGTGGAGGCATTTCCGGGTTAACAGTCGCCTATGCGCTCATTAATGCAAACCAGGATTTGGAAGTCACGGTTTTTGAGGCGGACAACAGGGCCGGGGGGAAAATATGGAGTGACCGGACAGACGGGTATCTGTGTGAAAAAGGCGCTAACGGGTTTCTTGACAATAAGCCGAGAACGCTTGAACTGTGCAAAAGCCTTGGTATTGATCCGGTAAGAAGCAATGAAAACTCCAAAAAACGGTTTATCTTCTCTGGCGGCAGGCTCAAGGAGCTGCCGGAATCTCCGTTGTCTTTTATTAAGTCCGACCTTCTTTCATGGAGCGGCAAACTCAGACTGCTGCTGGAATTGAATGCCCCCAAAGGCCCCCCGGATGAAACTGTCGCCGATTTTATTATACGGCGTCTCGGAAGAGAAGCTCTTGAAAAACTTATTGACCCCATGGTTTCAGGAATATATGCGGGAGACCCGTATAGGATGAGCATAAAAAACTGCTTTCCACGCATAAAAGAGCTTGAGCAGGAGTATGGAAGTCTTATACGGGCCATGATAAAGCTGCGAAAGGCCGGAAAAACAAAGAGCAAAGAATGCAGACAACAATCTTCTGGCTCCGCACCCCAAAAGGTATCCGCCGCTCCCGGAGGCACGCTTACATCTTTCTACAACGGGGCACAGACAATCACCGATGCACTCGCAGAGAGACTCGGCAGTTGCCTGAACACCGGGGTTTCAGTGCACGGCATTGCTAAAGAAAATAATTCCTATAAACTTTACACCTCAAAAGAAACTGTTGATGCAGATATAGTGATTCTTGCTTCACCTGCATACGCATCCGCAGACATACTCAAGGACTTTGACGGAGAACTCTCAAAAGTGCTGTCCTCTATCCCGTATCCTCATGTATCGGTCGTTTGCTTCGGGTACGGAAAGGCAGAGGTAACGCATCCCTTAACCGGTTTCGGTTTCCTGACGCCCCACATTGAAAATCGCAATATTCTCGGCACCCTCTGGGATTCAAGTATTTTCCCGAACAGGGCATCCGACGGACATGTACTTTTAAGAACCATGATTGGCGGCGCACAGTCCCCCGGGATAGCAACACTTGATGACGGCAAACTTACAGATATCGTCTTTAATGAATTAAAATCAATAGTCGGGCTGAAAACAGAGCCTGAGATGGTCAGTGTATACAGGTGGGACAGGGCAATACCCCAGTATATTCTGGGTCACAGCAGAATATTAAACGCCATAGACGAGAGGCTTGGACATTATCCCGGATTGTATTTAACAGGCAATGCATACAGGGGAATCGGCATTAATGATTGTGTAGAAAACAGTTACAGGCTTGCCGAAGAGATCATGAAGATGTCCCCGGATATATGACACAGGCGTTCAATCAAGTTTTTTCCATTACGTGATAAAATGTTATTAAAATAACCGGGAGGAGGCTGAAATGAGTGGTTTTGAAAAGGCATTCGGGAAGATACTTAATGGTGTTTTTGTTATAACTACGAAAAAGGGGGACAGGGTCAACGGGATGACCGCGGCCTGGGTATCACGGGCGTCCTTTAAGCCTCCCCTGTTGACCGTTTCCATCGGCAAGACACGGTACAGTCATGAGCTTATCAAAGACAGCGGCGTCTTTGCCGTGAACGTGCTTTCGGACAAACAAATAGCCGAGGGAAAGCATTTCGGGTTCAAGTCCGGCAGGAAGACCGACAAGTTCGAAGGCATTGAATATGAAACACACAAGACAGGCTCCCCCATACTCCCGGACACAGCCGGGTATTTCGACTGCAGGGTAGTCAATACATGCGATGCCGGAGATCACACGATATTCATAGGAGAGGTCGTTGACGCGGAGGTCTATGAAGACAATCATCCGCTCCTGCACAGGCACGAGGACTTTTTTTAGGAACGATTTTCGGGCCTGTAGCCTGCACTTCCCCGCTTATCTACTTAGAGTCTGTGTATAAACTCAACAATTAAGCTGTCATTCCCGCGGTCCTTTGGGCGGGAATCCATTCTTTTCAGTGAGTTCTGGATACCCGACTACAAACTTCGGGTATGACAAAAATAAAAAACAGCTATTTATAAACAGACTCTACTTAATAATCCTTATCGTAAGAGGATACCGGTAGCTTTCGCCTTTGTTTGTTTTTACTATTGCGACGATAATGAAGACTACATGCACGACTACAAGCACGGGTAATATAACAAAGCCTATTAAGGCAAAAGACAGAAGGCCTGCGATGAGAGCATAAATGGTCATTGATATCTGGAAATTCAGGGATTCCCTTCCCTGTTCGTCCACAAAGGGGAATTCGGTCTTTTTTATAAGCCAGATCACCAAGGGGACGATTATGTGACCGAAAGGGATACCCAGATACAGAGAGAGGGCCCCAACGTGACAGAGCGTGGCCCATGTAACAGCTCTTTTATTTTCTTCCTTTTCCATAATATCCATTATTTATAAGTATATCATTGGATACTACAAAGCTCAAAATTATTAAATGGTTTCAATCGTTCAATCGTTTGACTGCTAAAACAGTTGGAACGCTCTTTTAACCTTCCGCTCTTCCGCCATGATGCCCTTCTTTTCCGGGCCGGAGCCACGGATTTCCATGTGTAGAAAATGAGGTCCACTTTAGACACACACCATATGAAGAAGGCAACTTTCTGATATTTAATGCTATCTCATGTATTGTTTTTTCAACTGTTTTATTTTGTCTAACAACTCTTTTTTTACCTACATCTGCTGTAGAGCACCATCTTTCCTTCTCTTTCCGCTTCCTCTTTTAGGTTTCTTTTTTTGTTTTATCTTACCGGACTTCTATCCTGACACAGAGGGTGCTCCATCTTTAACAATAAGGCCTTCAATTGCTGTGCGATCAGCCAGTCATTGATGCTGCCTTTCACGTCCGCTTCTATCACTGCCCTCTTTGCCTGGTTGATGCTGCTTCTAAGCAGTTTCAATTGCTTTCCAAAAAGCTCCTTCTTTTTCTCTCCCTTTTTCGTGTTATTTATCTGAAACCGGTGCTTCTTCGCCTGCTTCTGATAGTTCCGGTCTTTCTTTATGCATCCGCTCTCTTCTAATTTCTTTAAAAGCCGGTGCGCCGTCTTTATGCAATCCCATGTCAGTTCATTATTCGTAGGATAATGTATGTTTGTCTCCACTACCGTGCTGTCCATCCTCACTCTCTTCCCGTCTTCTATGCCGGCTTCTTCCATCATGATCCTGTTTATTGCTACCATCAGTTTCTTCAGGCTCTCGCCTTTTATCTGTGATATGTATTTATGAAATACCTCAAAGGATAACGGCTTGCTCCCCTCAAGCTTGATGAAGGCGC
>DRDE01000330.1 GCA_011040095.1 Nitrospirota bacterium | reverse complement strand
CAAACGAGCTTGAAATTCCAATAACAGTCTGCCACTATCCACGAGGTACCAGCAAGTGGAATAAGATTGAACATAGGATGTTTTCTTACATCAGCTTGCACTGGAAAGGAGAGTCCTTGGTCAGCTATGAAACCATAGTGAATTTAATTTCAAAAACAAGGACAAAGACTGGTTTGCGAATAAAAGCTAAACTCGACAAGAAAAAATATGAAACAGGCAAAAAAGTTTCAGATGTAGAAATGGATAAAATAAATCTTTCGTATCATAAAATTCAGCCGGACTTGAACTACACGATATGCCCTACGCCCACTAAGGAAAAGTAAATGTTATTTATTGTTAACCCCTTATTGTCCCCGAGGGGGTGAACTATTACGAAGATTCTGAAACCGGGAAGCAGTCGGTTAGAGAAACCAGAGAACTGTCAGCCATGCCGGTTGGTTTAATTAGATCAAAACAAAATATCCAAATAATGATCAAGCAATGAAAGGTCTGCGGAAATGCTCTTTCGTATGCTCTCATCAGGAAACTTTCATAATAAGCCATATGAGAAAAGCAAAACTGGTATATCACTCTAAACTAATTTATCCTGATGGAGCAATTCGTGAAATGATTATATAGCAATTACCTAATAAAACACCTGATAGACCTCATGGACTTAAATACGGATTATACTATGGAAATGACATAGGAGAATGTCTTGTTCGTTATGACAATGAATCAGGCAAAGGTGATCATAAACATATAAAAGGAAAAGAAGAACCGTATAAGTTTACAAGTGTAGAAAAGTTGGTTGAGGATTTTCAGAGAGATATATCTAAATTCAGAAGGAGGAAAAAATGACCGGAAAATCAAAAAACATAAAAGTTGGGGTGGCAAGTGAAGAACAAGTTAATAAAGAATTTATAGAAGCATGGCACAAAACAGAAAAAGGCGAAATTGAAGTGCCGGAAGAAAGGTTATATTTTGCTGAACCAAAAATCTTTTTTCAAGTTCTATCAAGACGCAGAATAGAGTTATTAAAGATTTTACACACTCATGGTATATCAAGCATAAGGGAATTGAGTAGAATATTAAATAGAGATTATAAAAATGTTTATCAGGATGTTAAACTATTGAAAAAGATTGGACTAATACATCAGGATGAAAACAAAAGAATATTTGTCCCCTGGGATAAGATTAATGCAGAAATTTCTTTAGCAGCATAAATGATTAGAGGGACAGGTGTCACATCTTAAAAATTAAATACTGACTTTCCGTAACTGCTTTCATAAGGGGCGGGGGTGCCTGTGATAATGAGAGCTTCAGGTGAATCAAGGTAATTTTTCACTTAATCAAAGATAACTCGCGGATATATCATACATATTATATTACACATAGAAGACCTATGTGTAAATCTTTAAATTACAAATAGCCCATAGAAGCGGGGTACACAGGCTCAACCTGTTTCTCTTATCCCTTCCTGTCTCTTTTACTCCCCTCCCTGGTTAAGGGGGGGCAGTATAGTATTTTTATGGCTTTTATCCATCGGTGCACCTTGATACTTAGCATGGTAATAAGTAAAATAATTATGCATATATAACATGGAGAATTATCATGTACAGAACTACCATAACATTGCCTGGGGATCTTGTGGAACAACTCATGGCTGAAGTTAATGCAAAAAGCAAAACAGAGGCTGTCATAAAGGCTGTCAAAGATGAGATCAGAACTCAGAAAAAGAAAAAAATAATGAGCATGGCAGGGAAAATGGAGTTTTCTTCTACTGCCCGTGAACTAAGACATAAGGACAGAAGAATTGGATAAGGTGCTGATAGATACCTCAATATGGATAGAGTTCTTCAGAAAAAAAGATCCTTACTTCGAAGTCGTTCGGAATCTTATTGAGAAAGACAACGTCTGCTGCATCGGCCTCATATATGCCGAGTTGCTTCAGGGGGCAAAGGCGGAAAAGGAACTGAGTACGCTCAGGGACTTTATGCATGTATTCGATTTTATCCCTGAATCCGCTGCGCTGTGGGAAAAGGCAGGTCTCATTTCGTACGAATTAAGACGGAAGGGTAAAGAGATTAGTCTGTCAGACTGCTTCATTGCCTCCAGCGCTGTATCATACAGCGCCAGCCTCTTTACCCTGGACAAACATTTTCAAACAATAAAAAAACATATGGATCTGCGCCTGTACATTCAATAGACTAAAAAATCACAGGGAATCTCAATGACCCGTTTATTTCTCCCTCCTGAAAAGGTTAATCCGCAGTCAAACAAGAAATTCGTCTGCTGATTGTTCGGCGGGATGGGCGCTTTTAACTTTCTCAAGCCCTGAATTCAACCACGTAGTTGTCTCCTCATTAATTACCACCGCCTGTATTCCCTTCTGAAACAGGAGGGGAGCTTTTTGCCAGAGATAATCTGTCTGATAAGCCGGCAGGCATACACTCGCAGAGGTGTTCGCCCTGTCAAATCCCTATCTCTCATGGCGGATGATATTAATCGGTGACCCTCTTTACAATCCGTTTAAAAACAGCCCGGCCTATTTTATGAAAAATCCGCCGCCCTCGCCGCAATGAACTTTAGTCCGCATTTGCTAAATTGCCGGGGGTTCATCAAGTTTAGTTTCTGAATTATCTGAATTAAACAGCCCACACATAAACCGGGAAGCATGCCGTGATTATTGAAATTAACTCACAAGGGGACAAATTAATTTCGTAAAATATTCCGTTGTACAACCAGACTATGAAGATTTTATTGTCCTTTGATACGGTTCAGCCCGGGAACTTGTTTTTCAGTATCTTGAAAATCTCAGTTAATTCGCACATACACCCAGACCCTTCCGCCGTCCCGTATCTCATCAGTTCTTTTTACAAGCCTTTTTTTATGAAGATTCAAAAGTCTCGTCCCGCTTGTATTGGCCTCGAGGTTCATTGCCTCCGAGATATCCCTGGCTGTGATTCTGTCTTTTTTTATGATAAGCTCCAGTGTCTCTTTAAGGTAATTATTCAGATTCCCGAGGAGCAGTTTTTTCCCGTCCCTCATCTCCGCCATCATAGCTAAATCCTTTCTCTCGAGAGCTACCTCGATGTTTTCCTTCTGGTTGTCGGTAAGACCTGCAAGGATTAAATATTTGTCTCCATATTCGCTGCCCAGGAGGCGGGACACAAGCTTTGCCACAATCTCGTCGGCGCAGGAATAATCAATAATCCCGATATTGGAAAAATCAAGGGCAATAACCGCCCTGTCTTTTTCCTTTTCAATATCCCTCTCAATGCGTTCCCTTATCACTTGTCCCGACTGTCGTGTAACAAGATCACTTGAACCGTTTTTGAGTTCTTCTTTAAGGATTTTGTAAAGGCTGTAAGTTTTCATTGTTTTATTAATATTCTCATAATAGTGTGGACATATTATTTGAAAAATCCCTCCTGACCTCCCTTTGCCAAAGGGAGGGATTATCCCCCTCTTTGGCAAAGAGGGGCGAGGGGAGATTTTTAGATTGATGTCTATTCAATTATGAGAACCTTATTCCACATTTTTCATCCGCATTGTATTGGACAGCAATTCACCCAGAGTTGAAAATATATTTTTCACAACATCTGTTTCCGGAATCGGTATTTTGAGATATGCCTTTCCTGTGGCTGCATCTCTGCCAATCATGGTATTGAGGTATTTCCCGCTTTGCTGCTCCGGCTGAGAGACGGCCTTGCTGAGATTTGTCAGAAATTGAGCGCCGCTGATGAGCAGGTTATTCAGGGTATCCTGACTATTTCCGTTCCCTTCCTCTTTAGCCGCTGAACCGGGGAATTCTCTCTCAATTGTCTCCTTCTTATCAGCTGCCTGAATATCCTGCTTCTCTTCTTCTTGCTGCCGTCTCTCAGTCGCAGGGTCGGGTTTCTCTATCTTTTCCGCCATTGTTTCTACTGACTGCATAAATTTCTTGAGCTGGGATTCACCGACCATGACAATATCTTCACCATTACGGTCAAGCGCGCCTGCAAATACCGACTTCTTGAATTTCAGGAGATCCAGAATCCTCTCCTCAATTGAAGATGACGTGACAAAATTGATGATGCGGACCTTCTTTTTCTGGCCGAGCCTGTGCACACGGCCGATGCGCTGTTCAAGGACAGCAGGATTCCACGGAATATCCATATTAATAACAACCGATCCGCTTTGCAGGTTCAGCCCGACCCCGCCCGCGTCCGTTGACAGGAAGACCATGCACTCAGGGTCTTTCCTGAACCGCGACATTAATCCCTTTCTCTGTTTTGAAGGGACACTGCCGTTTAAATGTACATACCCGATGCTGTTTCTCTTGAGGACGCGCTCTGCCAGTTCCGTCATCCTGAGCCACTGGCTGAAGATGACAACCTTCTCTCCATTGTCAATAATCAATTCTTTCAGGACGACTTCCAGCTCCTCGATCTTGGGGCCGTGAACCGTTTTTTTGTCAACGAGGTAAGTGTTGTCGGCAGCCATCCGCATAAAATTCAGGGCGATCTGCAGGCGCCGCTGGTCCGCCTCGCAGAGGAATTTATAGCGCCGCCACTTGGCAACCAGTCTCACCACAGTATCGTAATTTTCATCATGGATAACCCTCTGCTCTTTTGTCATGGGGACAAAGAAATTCTTATCCGTCCTCTCCGGGAGCTGTTTCAGCACCTCGTCTTTCTTTCTGCGGATCAGGACATTCTCCAGGGAATCCCTGACGGTCTGCAGGTTCCGGTATCCGATTACCTTGCCGCCGTCATCCGTAATCCTGTGAAAATCTACAAAACGGTATAAAGGGCCGAGATGCCGGCGGTCGATAAATTCCATGATAGAGTGCAGCTCCTCGATCCTGTTTTCTATGGGAGTTCCCGTGAGCACGATTGCAAAGGTTGATTCCAACTGCTTTACATACTGCGCTGTCCTGGTTTTCCAGTTTTTAATCCTCTGCGCCTCATCAAGGATAATCAGGTCGGGCGACCACTCCCTTATCATATCGATATCCCTGAAGACCAGCTCATAATTGACGACCTTATAAAAAGACTCTGTCCGGTATATCTCTCTTCTCTGATGGTTGAGACCCTCCATCACCTGAACCGGCCTGTCGCTGAATTTTTCTATCTCCGCCTTCCACTGGTATTTCAGCGAGGTGGGAGAAACGATCAGCGCCTTCCGTATATTGAATAATTTTGCCATCAACTCAGCCGCCGCAAGCGCCTGGATTGTCTTTCCCAGGCCCATATCATCGCCTATAAGGCACCGCCCTGCATTCACTGCAAACAACGCGCCTTCCCGTTGATAAGGATATAATCCGGTTTTAAGAATGTTTTTAAAAACCGGACTCTTGATCCCGCCTTTGATATGGGACGTGATGACCTTCCTCCGGTGTTCGGCATCCTGATGTTCGGCAATATAGGCCATTACATCGTCGTAACACCGCACTTCATGTCCATTATTGCGCTGCGCGCTGTTGAGGAATTCTGGAAAATCGAGAATACGCTTTTCTTTGAGTATCCCCTTTGAATCAAAAAATCTATTTACAAGAGAAAGCAGTTTAGCGGGAGCATCCTTCCCCGCCTTAAACCTGACCTCCCGCTTCAGGCCATAGTTTAAATAGACCTCGGAGTGCGGTAAAACACAGCCTTCCCTGAATGCCTTTTTTGCCCCCCTTTTCTTCATCAGTCTGGACAGAGTAAATTCAATATGCTTGCATGTTCCGAGATTATTAATGCGGTAATCCGGGCAGGAGCAATAATTATCTCCTGGAGAGTCGCCCCGGATGGCTATTTTGTATGTCTTCCCTGATTCGGGATTACTGAGCAGGTATTCCGAAAAGATGGGATGGTCGCCGGTATTTTCAAGTTTAAAATTCTGCTGCACACCATACTGCCTTCGAAGAATCCGCTGCCACTCCTCAAGGCCGAGGCCGTCAGGTTTATGAGTTCTCGGCGCCCGCAATTTAATCGGTTTTGCTTTTTTGGGTTTTGATTTCTTTGCAACCTTCTTTTTGGCGGCTGATTTTTTCTTAAGTACAGTTTTCATTTTATGATCGCTCCCTTCTTTTTAAAATGCGCAGTCGTATCTGAGCAGTTCCTTGGAAATTATCCTCAGATAACATTGCTTTCATTTTATTCTTCAACCTGTAACTGGACAGTGCTAAGTTCTCGATCAGATAAATCACCTAATCAACCTTAACTGAAAGTCTTAAATCAGACAATTCAGAGCCCAATTCCAGCCATTTCTCTACAAGCTTCCTGCGCCGCGTGTAGTTTTTAACCTGCGATCTTACGATCCTGACATTTTTACGGTTTACAAACTTCGTACCGCTCCTGCCATTCTTCGTAAAGCTCAACTGGTAGTATGGACCGTGCTTTATCGGCGGTGTTGCCTTGCACTTGCATCCAGGGGTACCGCATATATT
>DRDE01000329.1 GCA_011040095.1 Nitrospirota bacterium | reverse complement strand
CCCCTGCTGTCGGCCAACCCCTCGTGAGAAGCGGTGCGGATCATACGGTTTGAAAGCTTCATGCCGCCGATTTCAGCCTTTGCAAACAAAATAGACATTTTTTAGTAGTATACTGGAAAATGCAGGTTCCTTTCTATAAGATATTAAGATATTCATAAAAAACCTGAAATGGAGACAAATCATGGTTTTACAGGAAAGGACTCCCGGCAACATATTTCTGTTTTTTAAACAGAACAGGCAGGTTTAATCTGGCTTGAAAGGGGATAACTCATGTTTGAAACTCTGGATGTCATGCTTTCTCTTGCAGTTGTATTTTTAATTCTCAGCATGGTGAACAAGTATTTGATGAGCATCATTAAAAGGGCGCTGAGAATTAAAGCCGGGGTTGCAGCAGAGGAAATGAAAACATTTATCGGGGAAAACACCGTCAAACTTCTTATTCCTTATCTCGACAGGAATGCGAGGCATCTGAATTTTCTCACAAAGACTAAAAAAGGCCCTGGTGTGCGCCGGCTGACACACAGACAGATAGAGGGACTTGTGGATAATTTGACGGAATATCTTGAAGACAAAGACAATATCCGGGACATTCAACATGACCTTGGTCTTGGGGAGGAGTTCTCTCATCCCGGCCCGGACATTGACAAGATAAAGATACATCTCCGCACCCTTAAAAAGAGAATTAGGGATATGTACGACAACACCCTGGAGAATATATCGGAAGTCTATACAAACAGGCTTAGGACAGTAACGCTTTGCTGCGGGATAGTCCTTGCTTTGGCTATCAATGCCGATTTTTTTGATATTTTCAATTCCATATCTAAGAGCGCGGTTGTACGGAAACAACTCGCGCTGCAGGCGGACCTGATAAGAAATGACACATCCGGAATATACATGAGGTTAAAAGAGAACGGGGGAGAGGATATTAAGGAAATAAAAAAGGATGTTAATCTTGCAAAAGAAAATATCAGGGCATTGACGGAAAAAGTTGAAGAAGCCGGAGTGCGGTTGGGATGGACACGCAAAAAATTTAACAGGCTTTTCGGGTTATCCGGGAAAACAGCGGGAACAGCCGGGTTAAATACAGGCGCTTCATCTTCAGAGGGCGCGGGCACACAGGCACAAAAAGGATTTACCGTAGTTTTGAATGTGTTATCAAAAACTCTCGGCCTCTTAATTTCAGGACTGCTCATCAGTTTCGGCGCTCCTTTCTGGCATGACTTTCTATCTTCAATTTCAGGCGTCAGAAGAAAGTTGAGGGCAGGAGTTGAAAAACAGGGCGGATCTTCAACACGGGAACAAACAGGATAGTTGTTAATCTTAACGAAGATTATGATATGAAGGGCAGGCCCCTTCCTGGAAAATACAGACGCGACACCAGCCATTCACTAAGCATTTTCTTAAACATAAATAAGCAGTTAGTTCTATAATATCGGGGGAAAGCGGGTTAATCCCCTACGTTATCATTATGGCAAAAGAAGCAAAAGCAAGAATTAAAATCAACAAACTGCTTGAAGAGGCCGGCTGGCGATTTTTTGACGACCAAAACGGCAAAGCCAATATCTCCCTTGAAAACAATGCCGAAATAACAGAATCCCACATAGATGCGCTGGGAGAAAATTTTGACAAAACCCAAAATGGTTTTATTGATTTTCTACTATTAGATGACAAGGGTTTTCCGCTTATTGTTCTTGAGGCTAAATCAGAAGACAAACAACCTCTCGCAGGAAAAGAGCAGGCCAGAAAATATGCAAAATCCCAGAACTGCCGTTTTGTTATTCTCTCAAATGGCAACCTGCATTACTTTTGGGATTTAGTAAGAGGCAATCCTTATGTAATAACAAAATTTCCGGAACCTTCATCAGTTAAAGGATATAAGTACCACCGGCCTGACGCAGGCAAAATTGTTAATGAACCTGTTAATGATGACTATATCGCTTTAACACAACGGCCTGACTACTCAGAAGAAGCGGCATGGAAGAATGAAGATGAGCGTTCATCGTTTATTGAGACAAATAAACTCCGTTTTCTGAGGGAATATCAACTTCGCGCAGTTTATGCTATTAAAAACGCGGTCAAAGAAGGGCAGGACAGGTTCCTGTTTGAAATGGCTACCGGAACAGGTAAAACACTTGTAGCCGCTGCGGTTATCAAGCTCTTTTTGAGAACAGGCAATGCGCGAAGGGTTCTTTTCCTTGTTGACCGTCTTGAACTTGAGGATCAGGCGAATAAGGCATTTACCCTGCTATTAAAAAATGACTTCAAATCTATTATCTACAAAGAAAACCGGGATGACTGGCGCAAAGCTGAAATAGTTGTCACAACAGTCCAGTCTCTTTTGTTTAATAACAAATATCGGACGCTTTTTTCACCTGTTGATTTTGACCTTGTTATATCTGATGAAGCACACCGTTCAATCGGCGGCAACTCGAGGGCTGTATTTGAATATTTTGTGGGCTACAAACTTGGATTGACCGCTACCCCGAAAGACTACCTGAAAAAATTTGATAAGAAAAACCCTGCTGCAAAAGACCCCCGGGAATATGAACGGCGTGTGCTGATGGACACTTACCGGACTTTCGGATGTGAGGACGGGCAGCCTACTTTCCGCTATTCCTTAATTGATGGAGTCAAGGATGGATATTTAATTAGCCCGATTGTAGTGGATGCCCGCACAGATATAACAACTCAGTTGTTGTCTGATAAAGGTTATTCCGTAATGGTGATTAATGACGAGGGTGAAGACGAGGAGCAGTTATTTTATCAGAGAGACTTTGAAAGGAAGTTTTTCTCTGATATTACCAATGGGGTTTTCTGCAAAACCTTTCTTGAAAATGCCCTCAGGGACCCTGTAAGCGGGGAGATCGGTAAAAGTATTATTTTCACTGTAAGCCAAAATCATGCCGCAAGAATCACCGATATACTCAATAAGATGGCTGATAAGATGTTTCCCGGCAAATACAATTCTGATTTTGCCGTACAGGTAACATCACATGTAACTAATGCTCAGCAGTTCAGCATTAATTTTACTAACAACAATCTTTGCGGCTCAGCCAACTTCGTGCCGGTTTACAAGACAAGCAAGGCCAGGGTATGTGTAACCGTCGGTATGATGACAACAGGCTATGACTGCCCGGATATATTAAACCTGTGCCTGATGCGTCCTGTCTTTTCCCCGACTGATTTTATTCAGATAAAGGGGCGCGGCACCAGAAAACATGATTTTCTTCTTCACCTATTTGATGAAGATATGAAATCTTCTGTAAAAGAACCTCATAAATCGCGCTTTAAACTTTTTGACTTCTTTGCAAACTGTGAATATTTCGAGGAGAAGTTTAATTACGATGAAGTACTGACACTTCCCCAATCAACCGGGACGGGCACTGGGGGAGGAACTCCCATTGTTAGAACCGGATATGAAAATGTTGGCCCTGACCCCCTTGCTTTTATCAAAGAAGAGAATATTGGTTATGACGGCATGAAGATTGACCGTATGTTCTTTAACAGTTTTGAAGAAAAGGTAAAAGAGGATAGATTTGTAAAGGAGAATATCAAAGAAAATAAGTGGGATAAAGTCATTGAGTATGTATTAGCCAATATTATGGACAAGCCTGAAGAATACTACACCATAGAGAAGCTTCGCAGGGCCGCGGGAATCGACAGAAGATTGCCGTTGCGTGAAATCCTTGAGAAGATATTCGGCATGATACCTTATTTCAAATCCAAAAATGAGCTTCTTGATGAGGAATTCGAGAAGTTTATATCTGATTTAAAACCAGAAGATTCTTCAGATATCATAGCCATGAAATATTTCTTCAAAGCATACATATCAAATAATAACATCAGGGACATTATAGAAAGTAAACGCTTCACGGAACTGAATGTAAACCCGGCATTCAACATGAAGGACTTTAAGGACGTTCCGCCGGAGTGGCGCACTAAAATAACTGAATATGTAAAGGACTATGTGCCTCTTAACCAGTTTATGACTTAACAGTAAAGAATTGGCAGCTATTCAGGTCTCCCCCTTTGGAAAAGGGGGATAAAGGGGGGTTTTTAAATAATATATTCATTAATAAAATCTCCCCTAACCCCTCTTTGCCAAAGAGGGGAATAAAGAAAATATACCTGAGTAGTTATAAGAAATGAACTATGCTTGATAACGTAACAAAAAGACGAATAGATACTGCGCGGGATATTCTTGTCGGCAAGGTCCCTGACCCGAAATCACAGGTCGAACAGATTACCATCGCTCTTATTTACAAGTTTATGGATGATATGGATGCTCAGGCTGAAGAGATGGGAGGGAAGCGTTCTTTCTTTTCAGGGGAGTATGAAAAATACGGCTGGGCAAAGCTGATGAGCCTTGGTAAAGGCGGGCATGAGGTGCTGAATCTCTATGGTGAAGCTATCACCAAAATGAATCAGAATGAAGGAATCCCTCCGCTCTTTCGTGATATCTTCAAAAACGCCTATCTTCCTTACCGTGATCCAGAAACACTAAAGAGCTTTCTGAAAATTATTAATGATTTTGAATATGATCATTCGGAAAGGCTTGGGGATGCCTTTGAATATCTCCTCTCTGTTCTCGGCAGTCAGGGTGATGCCGGACAATTCCGCACCCCACGCCATATTATTGATTTTATGGTGGAGGTGATTGACCCAAAGAAAGACGAATCTATCCTTGACCCGGCCTGTGGCACTGCCGGATTTCTGATCTCCTCCTGGAAGCATGTTTTTAAAGCCAACAGTAAAGGCGGACGCAAAGGGGCAGGGCTTACGCCGGATGAACGCAACCGCTTAACGGAAAATATCAAAGGCTATGACATATCCCCTGATATGGTCAGACTGAGCCTGGTCAATCTCTATCTGCATGGTTTTACCGACCCGCATATCAGCGAATACGACACCCTGACCAGCGAAGACAACTGGAACCAATACAGCGACATCATTATGGCGAATCCCCCTTTTATGTCACCAAAAGGCGGCATCAAACCCCACAAGCGTTTTTCCGTACAGGCCAAACGTTCCGAAGTCCTGTTTGTTGATTACATTGCCGAGCATTTAACGCCCAACGGACGGGCAGCGGTGATCGTGCCTGAGGGCATTATCTTCCAGAGTCAGAATGCCTATAAACAACTGCGACAGATGTTGGTGGAGAATTATCTCTATGCTGTGGTTTCTCTACCTGCCGGAGTCTTTCAGCCTTATTCAGGTGTGAAAACCTCAATATTGCTAATGGATAAAACTCTGGCAAAAAAATGCGATTCGATTTTGTTTGTCAAAATTGAAAATGACGGCTTTGATCTGGGGGCGCAGAGGCGGGAGATTCCGAAAAATAATTTACCGGATGCAAAACAAGCCTTGCACGCTTTTCACCAAGCCTGCATTGCAGGTGAAGTAGAAGCCTTTAATGCCGAACAGTTTGGCAATGTACTAAAAGTGAAGAAAGTCAAGATTGGTGAGAACGGGGAATGGAACCTGAGTGGGGAGCGGTATCGGGAAAATGATGAATTAGGAAACTCGGATTACGAATTAGTGGAGTTGGGAGAGCTTTGCGAATTAGTCCGTGGTGTAACATATACTAAAAAAGATGAAGTGTCTGAAAACGGTCATTTAGTTCTTCGTGCTAATAACATCAATAACGAATGCTCAAAACTTAATTTAGATGATATAAAACAAATTTCCTCAAAACTTTCTTTTTCAGAAGAGAAAAAACTTAGGGGAGGCGATATCTTTATTTG
>DRDE01000328.1 GCA_011040095.1 Nitrospirota bacterium | reverse complement strand
CTCCTGGTCTTGGACCGGCCGGAAATCCCGCTGCATAATAACGGAAGTGAGACAGATATACGAGAATACGTCAAACGGCGAAAAATAAGTGGGAGTACACGGAGTAGTCCTGGTCGAAAATGCAGGGATACTTTCACAAGCTTAAAGAAAACTTGTCGAAAATTGAAGGTCTCTTTTTGGAAATTTCTCAATGATCGAGTAGGGGGCATAAATTCAATACCTCAACTTGAATATTTGATGAGAGAGAAGTCCCTTTCCTCAACTTATTGAGAAGTTACGTTTTTGTATCATAAATCGCTCAATTTAGGCAAGAGTTATCCCGGCTTCTCTTCAGTCTCAGACTGTGAGATTATTTCCGAGACTATTTCAGAAAGATTTTTGTTAGCACCGGATATTTCAGGAATAACCACACTGCCCTGCTGATCTTTTTCCAGGTTGGTAATTCCGGGGTGCAATTTCTCAAGTTGCTGCAGTTCATTTGCCTGGCGTTTTACTGTCTTCAGCAGTCTCCTGTTTTCAGCCTCAAGATCATACTTTTCAATGGCTGAACGGATAGCGAGTTTTATCTCGATGTCATTCCACGGCTTGGTAAAAAACCTGTATATCTCCCCGTTATTAACTGCGTTCATGGCCGCCTGAATGCTTGCGTGTCCGGTAAGCATCATCCTCAGGGTTTCAGGAAACATTTTCTTCACAGCGGCCAGGAATTCACTCCCCGTCATCCCCGGCATTTTTTCATCCGAGATCACCAGCTTGATTTTATTATCCTTGAGGATAGCGAGTCCCTCTATGCCGCTGTTTGCGGTATAAATATTATAAGACTCCTCAATTAATGATCTCTTAAGCGCTGATATTACACCGGGCTCATCGTCAACTAAAAGCATTGAATTGTTCATCTTTTATTCTCCTTTCGTATCAATATCCATAAATTTTGCCGATCTGCAAAGCGGACAGATATTCCAGTCTTCTTCAAGCGGAATCATACACTTCCTGCAGAAGTTTTGTTTAAAGGTTCCGTAGTAACAAGCAAAAGTGCGAAACCTTCCCTTTTTTGCTGGAGATCATCATCAACGGTTTTATCATGCAGTTTAACCGCAGTTTCGCCCGCTGTTGATCTTTTGAATAAATCAGCGTACACTGACATCGTCTACCTTTTGCGGCAGGGGCAGCAGAATACTGAATGTTGCACCCTTGCCGGCTTCACTTTCCACTTCAATAGCTCCTCCATAGGAGTTAATGATTTCATATGCTACATTCAGTCCCATGCCTGTTCCTGTGCCGACTTCTTTTGTTGTAAAAAAAGGATCAAAGATACGGTTTCTTATGTTTTCAGGGATGCCCGGACCATTGTCGGAAAAGTCTATTCTGATGAGATTACTTAAACACCTGGCGGCTATAATAAGTTTAAGCCCCTCTTTTTTTGCCTGAAGGGCATTAAGGATAATATTGAAAAATACCTGGCAGATATGGGCAGGGTTACAAAAAAATGCAGGGATGTCCTGATAATCCCTTACAATCTCAGCATCTTCAGGTATCTCATGCGTGAGAACATTTAACGTCCTCTCAATCTCGCTCTTAATGTCGATATCCGCTTCATTCGCCTCATCAATATGAGAAAAACCTTTTAAATCGGAAACAATTTTCTTGACCCTTTCAGCGCCGGCAAGGCTTTCCCTGACCAGGTCTTCAACATCCGGGAAAATAAAGTCAAGTTTCAAGTTTTTCCACTTTTGTTTTGATGCCTCTCTATCCTCGCTGCTCAGTCCTTCTTTCTCAAAGGCGCTGCGATAAAAGAGCAGCATCTCCCTGAATTTCGACACATACTGTTTCAGTGTGTTTATATTGCTCGATATGAAACCCAGTGGATTGTTGATCTCATGGGCTATGCCTGCTGCAAGCTGTCCTATCGAGGCTATTTTTTCCTGGTGCAGGAGTTTTGCATGGGCATGTTTTAACTCATCCTTCCGGTACTGCACCTCTTTTTCGAGGGTGTTTGCAAGCTCCCGGTGCCTGACCTCGGACAGCTTTAATTGCCGGTTTGTCTCAAGGAGTTCTTCATAAGACCGGTTCACTACGGTTTTGTGTGTGTCAGTGGCCGGTATTGTCTTAAGGTTGCTCTGCAGGATTATTTTCAGGACCTCGGATAGCAGTTCTGCAGTGGCCCTGATACGGGTTTTCTTTTCATAGTCTCCTGTTATAACTATATGCCCTGCAACTTCTCCTTCAAGATACATTGGTTGTTTTATGGTAAAAACAGCTTCCTTAACAGGACCGCCATGCCGGCATAAAATTTTTCCTTCAGTATCCTCCACCATGACATCCGATGCGCATGCCGTGACAGCGCTTTTGAGAAGAGGCATCAGGTTAACATCTTTGATTACTTCCTTAAGGCTCTTGTCCGCACCTGTGATATAATCGTTTTTCATCGGATAATCCTTTGATACAGTTCAATCTCTCATTTTCTATTTCTCAACCATGACAAATATACCGCTTGCTGACGGATCAAGCTGATAAGAACGCCTGAGAGCATCTATATTTTTTTCATGAAGTTTCATCCCTTTCCTCAGGATAAGTATCCCGGTGCCGCTTATTACATCCTTTGACAGGACCATCCCTGACTGAAGGTCTTTGGGATTCAGCTCCATTTCAATAAACCCGGTCTGTTGCAGAATCCTGTCATATAGCTCTCTTGCAGGTGTTTCAATCAAAGGATACAGTTTGCCGTCAAATCTCTTGCCGAGTTCTTCTTTTACTTTTTTTAGCGTGAGTTCAAATGCTTTATCCCCGTTAAGCTTCCTGATTGTTCTATCAATAAAGTCTGCAATCGAGATAATCCTTGCACCTATGGGGATTCTTTCACCCGACAGTCTGTCGGGAAAGCCTCCACCGTTAAACCATTCATGATGGTGCCTGACAATGATCCCCACTTCTCTTAAGGATTCAATGGAATCTATTGCTGTCTGGCCCCTGACCGGATGCTGTGAATAAATATCCGTTTCTTCAGGCTTCATTTCATCCGGATCTTTCGCGAGCAATATATCCGGTATGCCGATCTTCCCTATGTCATGAAGCAGGGAGGCCGCAGAGACTGCCTGGATTTCGTCCCCGGACAGGTCCAACTGCTTTGCTATTTTTGTGGATAATTCCGCTACATTTTTTGAATGACTCGCTGCCCTTACATCTCTTAGCTCGATTAAACCCGAAAATGCAAAAATTGTGTTTTTGAAATTATTTCTGAGACTTTCATTCAGCCCCCTGAGCTCCTCATTCTGTTTCCGGATTTCGAGTGTCTGTTCCTGAACAAGGGTCTCAAGCCGGGAGTTCCACTCTCTCAGTTCCTCATTCTGTTTTTTCACAGTCCTTGTAAGTCTCTGATTATCCTTTATCAGGACAAATTTCAATACAGCCTCATTTACAATCCGGAGCAGCTCTTCATCATTCCACGGTTTTGTAATATACCGGTAAGCTCCCCCCCTGTTTATTCCATCTATGGCGGCATTCACATCGGCATAACCTGTAAGTATTATCCTGGTGGCATCCGGGGCCGGCTTCTTTGACTGTTCAAGAAACTCAACACCTGACAGTCCGGGCATTCTCTGGTCCGATACTATAAGGGCTATATCCGGGTTAAGACTCAAAACTTTCAGCGCCTCCTCTCCCGAGATTGCGGTCAACACCTCAAATTCTTCATTCATTAATAATCTCTTGAGAGAACGGAGAATATTTTCTTCATCGTCAACAATTAATATTTGTATGGCAATTTCAGTTGTCGCCGTGTTCATTGAGATTGTCCTTTATGCATTGAGTGTCTTTACTACAGCTAATACTTTTGAGACCGGAGATAAAAAGCTCAACTATTTCAGGGGCAAAGTTTCTCTCTTTCATTGAGAGGATTATCTCCAGTCCTTTTCCCCCGGAGGCTGCTTTTCTATAAGACCTGTCTGTTGTAATGGCGTCAAAGCAGTCGGCAACAGCAACTATTCTCGCCTCAATAGGAATATCCGTTCCCTTAATGCCAAAGGGGTACCCTTTACCATCGTATCTTTCGTGGTGATGAAGGATAATGTTTATGATCACCTCGGACAGTTGTGCCTGTCTTGCAACATCCGCTCCCCAGAGAGGATGTTTTTTTATGACTTCAAATTCTTCTTCATCAAGCGGGCCGTTTTTGTTCAGTATGGATTCAGGGATGCCTATTTTCCCGCAGTCATGAAGCCAGCTGCCGTATCTTATATCCCTTTTTGTCTCTTCAGGAAGATTTAATTCGTCCGCCATTAACAGTGCATATCCGGCTACCCTGTCACAATGGCCCCTCGTGTATTTGTCCTTAAGCTCAATAGTCCGGGCAAGGGAGAGCAGGGTTGCCTCGTCCGCCCTTTTCAGTGTGCGAACGATCTGATAGCGTTTAATTCCTTCCTTTATCGTTTCTATTAAATCGTCATCGTCCCATGGTTTCACTATAAACCTGAAAACTTCACCCTTGTTTATTGCGTCAACAGCAGTTGTAAGGTCGGCATATGCCGTCATCAATATCCTTACTATATCAGGGGAGATCACCCGCACTTTTGAAAGGAGATCAATTCCCTTCATTCCGGGCATAAGATTATCGGATACGAGTACGGATATATTCTCTTTCCTGACGAATTCCATAGCCTCATCAGCATTGGCGGCCTTGAGAATCCTCAAACCGGTTTCATCAAAGAGCCTCTCAATTGAATTCAGTATGCTTTTTTCATCATCTACAAGTAATACAACATCATCATTCATCATCGGCAACCTCATCAAGGACTAAAATAACCCCCTCCTGGCCGTTGGAGTATTGCATGTATACGCCTTTGACCGCGACATTTGAGCCGTTATTTCCGATACAGGCAGTGACTGTCCTGTTTATGATAAGTTTTTCGATAAACTCGTTCATCTCCTCAGGGAATGAATCCATTCTGTCCATTCCTATGATGTTTCCCTTTTCCCTGCTGAAAAACTCTACCCCTCTCTTATTGCACTGCACTATCAATCCTCCCGGATCAATGCCGACTACCCCTACAGGCAGCGAATCCAGTATGTTCTGAGAGGCGGTCAGTATTTTGTTCTGGATCACCAGGTCCGCGGTCCTCTCCTCAATAAGTTTCTCAAGGTTGTTGTTAATTTCCTGAAGCTCCATGTTTTTGGCTTCCAGTTCTTTTGTAAGCTGGATGTTTCTCTGGTTTGTAAAGTAATGTTCAAGTGCCTTGGATATCGTGACCTTCAATTCATCATCATTCCAGGGTTTTGGTATAAACTTGTAAATCTGTCCCTCATTAATGGCTTCCACTATAGCGGCAGTATCCGCATACCCGGAAAGCACAATTCTCACAGTGTCCGGCCTTAGCTCGCAGACTTCCTTCAGAAAGTCGACCCCGTTCATGCCCGGCATCCTGTAATCCGATACAACTAATTGAATCGGCTCCGTGTTTTTGAGAGTCTCAAGCCCTTCATCTCCGGATATTGCCGTAATGATCTCATAATCACTATCGAGAAAAAGCCTCTCTAAAGACTTGAGGACACTTTTTTCATCGTCCACGCATAGTATTTTTACTTCCTGGTCCATATCATTTTCCCTCCATGACAGGAATTTTTACAGTGAAAGTGGTTCCTTTCCCGACTTCACTATCGATAACAATCTCTCCATTATGTTTTTTGACTATGTCATAGCTTATGCTCAACCCGAGCCCCGTGCCCTTGCCGACCTCCTTTGTTGTAAAAAAGGGCTCGAATATCCTGTTGATTTCATCTTCGGGGATCCCGCATCCCGTATCCGATATTGATACATTTATAAATCCGTTGCCGTTCCATGTCTTTATTTTTATCTCCCCCTGTTTTTCTATTGCATGTGCCGCATTGACAAGAAGGTTCATAAAAACCTGATTCAACTGCTGGGGATAACACTTTGCAAGAGGCAGTTTCTGATAATCCTTTTCCACTGTCGCCTTGTATTTAAGCTCGTTCCAGACTATATTTAATGTGCTCTCAATGCACTCATTGATGTCGGCAAATTTATATTCGGCTTCATCCACCCTTGAGAAGGTCTTGAGATTCTGTACAATCTTTTTTACCCTCTCAGCGCCTTCAAGGGATTCTTTTATCAGCTCTTCCACATCTTCAAGTATGTAATCAAGTTTCAGTTTTTTCCGCTTCTCTGTCAGCCCCTCTGATATTTCTGCTGATTTCAGGGATTCTATAACCCCGGTCTGGGTATTGATAAAATCCGACAGTTTGTTTACATATTTCCCGAGGGTTCCGAGATTGCTTGATATAAAACCCATCGGGTTATTGATCTCATGCGCAACGCCTGCTGCAAGCTGTCCGATAGAGGCCATCTTTTCCCGCTGGAGTATCTGCGCCTGGGTGGTTTTGAGGTCCTTATATGCCTTTTCAAGTTTGTCGGTAATATTTTTTATTTCCGTGGTTTCATGCATTGTTATTACTGCTCCTGAAAATTCCAGATCAACATCTTCAAATGGATATGAATTAAGTTCGAACTTTCTCCGGGTCGGTCTGTGCAAAAGCTCTATGCTGTCTGTATAAAAGGCAATTGTTTCAAGTTCATTTTCACTCATTAATTCTTCCCAGTTTGTGCCCAGGATATCTGCAAAAGACTTGTTTGTAAATTTTAAAAGCGCCTTGTTGAATCTCCTTATCCTGCCTTCTTTATCAGTAAGTATTACTATGTCTCCCACACAATCCATGGTGTTTTCCCATTCTTTTTTCCCACGTTCCACTTTTTTGAACAGTGAACTCAATTCATTATGTTCCTTGATGAGCATATCCTGGGCATCGAGTAAAGATTTCTCCATTATTTTCTGCTTAGTTATATCTCTTGAAACCTGCAAAATACTCTTGACACTGCCGTCTATATCCACAACAGGAGTAAATTTGGAGTCCCACCAGATCTCCCTGCCCCTGTTACTGACGCTTTTATACTGTACGGATACTTTCTCCCCCTTTGCCGCCTGCCTGATTACTTCTTCTATTGCTTCCCGGTTTTCTATAATATTGGCGGTGCAGCTTGTCCCTGTTATCTCTTCCTGGCTGTTAACATCATTGAGCGTACAGCCGGCAGGGTTCATGCTCATGAATTTCCCGTCAACCGAGATATTGCACATGCAGTCCTGTGAGCTTTCTACAAATGCGCGGAAATATTCTTCCGATGTCCTGAGGGCCTCTTCTATCCACCTGCGCTCAGTAATATCCTGGGCCACACATACTATTCCCTGGATGTCGCCGTTATTATCACGCATGACGGAGCTCGAAAAAGTCACGGGTATTTTATTGCCGTCTTTTGCCGTGTAAATTATTTCATCAGTGTTGATAACATCTGTTTTTATTAAGTGCTCAACCTCTGACCCGGCAAACGGTGAGTCTTCCGGGAAAATCTTTTCAACCGGCAGGCCGACGAGCTCTTCCTCCGTATATCCCAATAATTCCAGTGCAGCTTTATTGACTCTCTTTATTACGCCTGCAGGGTCAATAACGATTAAAGTATCATTCATGGAGTGCAGTATGTTATCCACATAATCTTTTGAAACCGTTGTCTTTTCCAGATCTTCGATCATTTTATTAAAGGCATTGGCTACAGTATTTATTTCATCCTTTGTATCTATATCAATCTTATGAGAAAAGTCACCTTTAGCTATCCTGCGCGCAAAGGCGGCGAGTTTTAAAAGCGGAACCGTTATGCCCCTGGATAATTTAAAGGCGATGATTACCCCGATAACGAGAGTAATAAACAAGGTTGCCACAGCGGTATTTCTTAATATATTCGGCGCGGCAATAAACTCTTCGTACGGTATGGTCAGAATTACCGACCATCCCCTGTCTTTAAGCGGAACATAAGCGGTATAACCGTCAACACCAAGGATGGTCGCCCTTGTAAAGCCTGGTTTCAGGGATGTCACTCCTGCAATTAATTTCTCCGCCCCTTTCCCCCGGCCTTCAATTTTATGGAGCAAATTATCTTCCCGCGGATGGAACAGGATTCTGCCTTGAGAGTCTATTAACATGGCAAACCCTGTCTTCCCTGTTTTCATGTTTGACAGGTGTTTGATAATAAAAGAGACGGGAATCGCCCCTGACAGCACGCCTTTGACTTCATCGCCATAATAGGTTTTTTTTGCAACTGATGCATAAACCACCAGTTCATTTAAATCAGGATCCCACGTCGCAGGGCTGAAGATTACCTTGCCGGGATTTTTCATTGCATCCTGGAAAAAGGGGCTTTTACTTATATCCTGCAGATCTTCGGATGCCTCTCCCCTTATTAATTTTATGTCTTCCTCTCCTCTTTCATCGATGAATCTCATAAGTGGAAAATAATTTTTATAGGCGTCAAAGCTCATTTTCAGAGGAATATTTCTGTACAGCATGACATACTCTTCCATCTCATGACTCTCAACTATCCTCCGCACCATGACTTCCAAATCCTTGAAATTGTCACCTATCATATCTCTTGCATGATTTGCGGCGTTTTCCAGCATACTCCTGTGCAGGTCCTTAAGATAGCTCATCATTAAGAGGTAACTCGCTGTTCCGAACATGCCTGCACTTAATAAAACCATACAGAGGTAGGATATTAATATCCTGGTTTTTAATGATCTGAACATATAACCCATTTTAACTGCTTTTCCCGGGTTTCCCGGCGACCTTTCTTATTTCCCCTGATAAGATAATCAGTCCTGTAGTGAGGGATCAGAATTTTATTTTGTAAACTCATGATTCGCCGGCCCCTTTCCCCTCCACAACAGGTATCTTTACAGTGAAAGCGCTCCCTTTCCCCACTTCGCTTTCAACAGTAATTTCCCCCTTATGCTTCTTCACTATGTCACAGGTTATGCTCAATCCAAGCCCTGTGCCCTTGCCGACATCCTTTGTTGTAAAAAAAGGATCGAATATTCTCTTGATTTTTTCCTCGGGGATTCCCTGTCCCGTATCCGAGATTGAGACACTGATGAAACCATCGCCGTTCCAGGTTCTTATTTTAATTACGCCCTGTTTTTCAATTGCCTGGGCGGCATTGACAAGGAGGTTTACAAAGACCTGGTTAAGCTGCTGGGGATAACATTTCGTCTGTGGCAACTCACCGTATTCCTTCTCCACCACTGCCTTGTATTTAAGCTCATTCCGGACTATATTTAGTGTGCTCTCAATACACTCATTAATGTTCGCATACTTGTGTTCCGCCCCATCGACCCTTGAGAAGGTTTTAAGGTTCTGCACTATCTTTTTCACCCTCTCGGCGCCGTCAACGGATTCTTTTATCAGCTCCTCAATATCTTCAAAGATGTAATCAAGCTTAAGCTTTCTTCGCGTATCTTTCAGCCGGTCTGATGCTTCCGTAGATTGCAGGGATTCTATAACCCCTGTCTGGGTATTAATAAACTCCGTCAGCTTGTTTGTATATTTTCCAAGTGTCCCGAGATTGCTTGATATAAAACCCATCGGGTTATTGATCTCATGCGCCACCCCTGCTGCGAGCTGCCCGATAGTTGCCATCTTTTCCTGCTGAAGCAACTGTGACTGTGTTAATGTGATCTCTTTATTTGCTTTTTCAAGTTCATTGTTTTTCACTTCGGCTATATACATCATATTATTGAACTGCTCTCCGATCTGGTAAATCGGGCCTGGTATTGCTTCTTTAAAAACTTTACATTCCGTGCATTTGACGTATTTTTGTGCAAAATCACCCTGAACCTCTCCTCCGCAGTAAGTGCCTGTTACCTGCCAGCATCTCATAATCCCTTTTCCGTAACAGACACAATCTTCCGCAGCGCAATTTTCCACTTCATAGCATTTCTTCAGGTTTGGATTGAAAAATCCGGCGCCGCAGTCTATCTCTTCCGTAACATGGCGCATCAGTCCGGAGATCTGACGGCACAGATCATTCAATTCATTTATGAGCTGCTCTTTTCTTTTGTCTGCCTCTCTCAAAAGGGGGCCCCTCACCTGTTCATACATATCATGTTACCTCCGGCATGCGTGTTTTTAATTATTCTTATCGGTCTTTATTGATTTTCCTAAATAGAGAACTCCCTGATATTGGCTTAAGTAAAAAGCCTGATGGCATCAAGAAACGGATGTTATAACCTACATTCCACACTCTGGAGAGGTCGGTTTTTGGAATTTTAAATCAAAATTGATAAAACCGGTATATGGCAAGAGCGCTAATGAGCGAATATGAGGGATATGTTGTCAAAGGTTAATGAAGCCGGTTTTTTATCGTGACGCAACAGAAGAGAAATACAAATCCATGAACTGTTGAAATCTCCCGCAACAAAACTATACCGATATATAAAAATAAAAGGAAAAGAAAACCCTTTTAATCCGGAATACCGTTGTACTGCATTCCTCTTGTTTCCTGATATCATACTCAACAGAAGTTCCTCTGACACTGCTTCATCTCTCTTTCTGGTTACATACGATTTATAACTGCTGTAAGAATATTCTTCGGGTTTCTGTTCCATGTCAAGGGCAGACCCCGGTTTTTTCTTTTTTATATAAAAAATTATTTATATAATATTATAATTATTATTGAATAATAGAAAATATGATGTTAATATATAAATAGTTTAATATATATCTAATTAAAGTAGTTGCCTCTATTATTATGCGGGATGCAACAAAAAACAGGAAGAACGGCAGGTGGATTAATCGAAAAGCTTCACAATTTCAGACTGCCGCCGGTTTTTGTCATTGTCAGCATGGTGATAGGAGTTGCGCGGAAAACGGAGGCATCAAAATGAAAGTCGAAATCTATGACCCTGCGATGTGCTGTTCATCAGGCATGTGCGGACCGAGTATTGACCCGGCGCTGGTGAAAATAAACGAGTCGGCGTTCGCGCTGCAAAAACAGGGCGTCGAAGTTTTACGATTTAATCTGGCCCAGCAGCCAAAGGAATTTATGGCAAATAAAACGGTTGCTGATTTGCTTCATAAAAACGGGAAGAAAGCATTGCCTGTCACCATGGTTAACGGAGAAATATTTAAAACAGGGGCTTACCCGTCATATGAAGATTTATGCAAGGCCCTGGGTATTGAGCCGTTGAAACAGGGACGGCCGATAACATTAATACAATGACAAAATATATATTTTTTTCAGGCAAGGGCGGGGTAGGCAAAACCACAATGGCATGTGCAACGGCCGTCCACTATGCACTTTCAGGCAAAAAAACACTGATCGTTACCACCGACCCCGCGTCAAACCTTGCTGATGTATTCGAACAGGAAATCGGACACAAGGTCACGCCGATCAAGGACGTAGGGGCAATTTACCCGCAGGGCGCTGCGCATGAATTGCCCCTGCAATTATATGCCATGGAAATTGACCCGGACGAAGCAACACGTGAATACAAGGAAGGCATAATAGGTCCGTACAGGGAGATTATGCCAGAAGATGTCATCGCTTCTATTGAAGAGAACCTGAGCGGAGCCTGCACAACAGAAATGGCGTCTTTTGACCGTTTCATAGACTTTATGGGCGCTGATGAATACGATGTCGTTGTCTTTGATACAGCGCCTACAGGCCATACCATAAGACTCCTTGAGCTTCCTGTTGACTGGTCAAAGCATATAGAGGAATCTGAAGAGGGAAGCGGCCAGACCTGTCTCGGGCCGGTGCAGTCTATCCAGGGTTCAAAGGAAAAATACGACCGGGCAATCTCCATCCTGAGAGAACCTTCAGAGACGAACTTCATCTTTGTCATGAGACCGGAAGAGCTTTCCCTTTACGAGACAGTCCGCGCTTCAGGGGAACTCGGATCAATTGGAATTGTTACAGGGGAGATTATCATTAACGGCATATATCCTGAAGAAGCCTGCGAAGTGGATTTCTTCAGAAAAAAGTATCTGGCCCAGCAGAATGTTATCAAAGAAACTGAGAAACTTATTGACAGGCCAAAGCGGTATATGTTCCTCAGGGACAATGAAGTCAAGGGGATTGAAGCGCTGAAGGATGTTGCGGATGAATTGTTTGGATCTAATGCTCTAAATCCCCCTAAGTCCCCCTTTGTCAAAGGGGGACTTCTAACATCCCCCTCTTTAGCAAAAGGGGGCAAGGGGGGATTTTTTAATGCATCTATTTCTTCATCTGACGAAATTAACACGTTGTTTCTCCCTCAAAACGGCACAAAGGCCATCTTCTTCACAGGCAAGGGAGGGGTTGGCAAAACCACTGTCTCGTGCATTACTGCCCTGCGCATGGCTGAAAAAGGACTTAAAACACTCCTTGTCACCACCGACCCTGCCGCCCATATCGGCGAGGTCCTCGGCAAAAAAGTCGGCACAGAACCGTCAGCGATTACGGACAACCTTTATGCGGTCATGATAGACAGTAAAACAGCATTCAGGGAATATAAAGAAAAGGTATTAAACGACGCCGCAGGGAAATACTCCGAAGAGATGCTCGCTGCAATGGAGGAGGAGCTTAACTCACCGTGCATTGAGGAGATGGCCGCCTTTGAGAAGTTTGCACAGTTTATCGAGAGCAGGGATTATGACCTCCTTGTATTTGATACTGCACCGACAGGTCATACACTGAGGCTGCTTGACCTGCCCTTTGATTATGCCCGCCAGATGGAGATTATGGCCGATGCATCTTCAGGAAGCTCGATAACGGGAAAGATCACAAAAGAGAGATTCAGTAATATTATAAATATGCTGAGAGACAGTACAAAGACCGTTTTTACCCTCG
>DRDE01000327.1 GCA_011040095.1 Nitrospirota bacterium | reverse complement strand
TCAAAAGACAGAGAGGACGTAAAACTTTCCACCGCCTTTTCCGTTTTTTCCTTGAATCGTCCTGACCAGAGTTTTTGCATGAGAGTAAAAGAATAAAACTAAAGCTTATGTGCAGTCAAGGTGACTGCTCAGGCACAAAGTGGCAAAGGCGCACAGGCACAAAGGGTCACAGCAATACAGGAAAAGTTTTTCATCTTTTTTTTCACTTTGTGCCTTTGCGCCTACCTGAACAGTTACCGGTCAAGCAGCTTAAACAGGCGAATCCCGGTGATAAAGCGCCTGTTCTCAATTTAAAGATTTATCCCGACTGCGCTCTTCCGACCGAATAATACGTGAATCCCATTTTAGTTAATCTCTCCCCTTCGTATATATTACGGAGGTCAAAGAAAAAATTTCCTTTTGCAAGATTTTTTATCTTATTAATATCAAGGTTCCTGAACTGGTTCCATTCCGTGGCTATTACAATAGCATCAGCCCCTTTAGCCGCATCATAAACATCTTTACAGAATGTCACCTCGGGAAGAAGCTCCCCGGCGTCCGGCATTGCAACCGGGTCATAGGCCCTTATTTTAGTGCCGGCTTTTAAAAGTTTATTAATAATAAAAATGGCCGGTGCGTCTCTTATGTCATTGGTATTCGGCTTGAAAGACAGACCGAGCATACATACGGTTTTCCCCCGTGGCTTTTGCAGCCTGCTTATTATTTCACCAGCTGCCTTTTCTTTCTGAAATTTATTGGCTTTTACCGTTGCTTCAATAACCTCAAGATTAACATTGTGTTCTTTTCCTATCTGCAAGAGGGCGAGGGTGTCCTTTGGAAAACATGAGCCGCCGTATCCGGGGCCTGCATGGAGAAATTTGGACCCTATTCTGCGGTCAAGCCCCATTGCCTTTGCAACCGTCTGCACATTTGCCCCGACTGTTTCGCACAGATTTGCAATCTCATTGATAAAAGAAATCTTTGTGGCCAGAAAGGCGTTGGATGCGTATTTTATAAGCTCCGCTGTTTTAACATCCGTAATAACAATAGGGGCTTCAATAAGATAAAGAGGCCTGTAGAGGTCTTTCATTATTGCGACTGCCTGGTCGCTTGAAGCGCCTATCACGACCCTGTTAGGCCTCATAAAGTCCTCTATCCCGGCGCCTTCCCTCAGGAATTCAGGATTGGAGACAACATCGAAATCTATGTTCTCCCTCAGGTTTTTCGATATAATCTTACGGACCTTTTCCCCGGTGCCTACCGGAACCGTGCTTTTGGTTACGATCACTTTATAACTTTTAATATGTTCAGCAATTTGTTTTGCGACATCTTTAACATATTTCATCTCTGCCGAGCCGTCACCCCGGGGAGGTGTGCCGACTGCTATAAAAACAACGAGAGATGAATCTACCGCATCAGCGATATTAGAAGTAAAATGCATACGGTCCGCCTTGATGTTTCTCTGCATTAACTCTTCAAGGCCGGGCTCATAAAACGGCACAAGGCCTTTTTTCAGTGATTTTATTTTTTTCAGATCATTGTCCACACAGGTGACATGCAGCCCGAACTCCGCAAAACATGCCCCTGTAATTAACCCGACATAACCGCTTCCGATTACAGAAATATTCATTTAGCCTCCTCAAGGGAATTGTAGTATTTATTTTATATAATATTTACTTATCGGCAAATTACTTCCTGAAATATATATTTTACATGATTTTCCGGCAAGGATGCAAAAAACGTTATGCAAATAAAGTGGTAAGATATCCTCAGGATGCTGATTCGTCACCCTCTTTAGACTGCCGGATCTTTTTAAGTATAAGCCTGGTTACTACCCCGTTAAAGATGCCGGTTATGATTCCTCCAAATATGATAAACGGGCTTACGATCAATATTGCCTCAATCCTTTTGACAAACAAGATATATGCAAGGAAAAGCTGGGTGATATTATGGGTCAGTGCACCGAAAAAACTTACGCTTATCGGGTTGGAAAATCTCCCCAGGATGGCTTTAATCGCCCACATGACCAATGTGCTAGCTATTCCCCCGCCGAGACTCATGACAAAAGCAGGGCCGAGAAATGTTCCGGCTAAGAGACTTCTGATAAAAACCCTTGTGAGAGTTACGATCATACCTGCCCTTAATCCGTACAGGTACAGTGTTGTGAGGGTTATGATATTCGCTAATCCGAGGCGGAGCCATGGAACCGGGGTCGGTATTAATGCCTCTATGCTGTGCAGGCCGACTGCATATGCGGAAAGAAGCGCTATATGAAGGGTTTCCGTCCGGATTTTTTGGTTGTCAGGGAAAGGCACATCATTTTTTATTTTATCCATTTGGCATTAAGTATAAAACCGGCGACCGGAAAAATAAAATAAAAAATTTAAAAATAAAAATTTCAGGATTAGATTTTTCGGTGAATCTGTAACGCATTGAGATTGCTTCGCTCCGCTCGCAATGACAGAAAGGGTTTTTGCGATGTTATTGCGAGGAGCTTCAGTGACGAAGCAATCTTGCGTCCGTTTTCACCTGGAATTGCTGGTTATTATGCTCCCCTCTTTAATTATGGGGCTTAAATAAATATAATATAGATTATTGTTTTTCCGGGGTGAATCAAACAGCACACCTCAGTTTTTAACTGACCACAGAGAATTAACTGAAAGTAAAATACCCACTATGGCAGTTTATTCTCTTTAGAATGAATAAATAATCGGAAGAGAAATAATGAAAACGAAGATTTCATCCTGGGAAATTTTTCGACTTATTTTTGTCTTTTTTTCCCTCTACCTCATGGGAGATGCATTGTACCGCTGGGACGGGTTCAAATACTATGCATCTTTTTCTGAATTCATACCAAGCGTTGCATTAATAATGATTCTATGGAGTCTTGTAGCGGCATGTGTGGCCGTATTGTTGTGGCTTTTGTTTATAACAATAAAAAAGATTTCTGACCTGGTCGGCTGGAAAATAACCGTGGAAGACTTTCTTGTGTATATTAACCTTGCGCTATTATTATCTGGAATGTTGTATGCAGGAAAAATTTTTATACTGAAAAATGTACAGATGACCACCCAGTTCAAGCTGTTAGTTTTATCTTGTCTTGCAATTGTTTCAGCGTTGCTTACATGGATGCTTCATGGAAAATCCACGAAGATTATATATTTGATTCGGGAAAGGATTACTCCTTTAGTATGGCTATTCGGCTTGATCCTGGTCGTATCGGTGCCTCTTGTAGGCTATCACACTTTATGGAAACAGAATTATAAAGGAACATCCCGGGGCATCGTCCAATCTTCAGCGGATGATAGGGACAAACCAAATATTATTTTAGTTACATTTGACACTATGACATCACGGGACATGTCTGTGTATGGTTATCATCTGCCGACAACGCCTTTTATCAGTGAATGGTCAAAGACGGCCGCGCTATTTACAAGAGCAGAAGCTGAAAGCAATTATACTACGCCTACAACTGCAAGCCTTATGACCGGCAAGAGAGTATGGACCCATCAGACATATTATGTTGAAACGGCTTCGGAAGCTGTTAAAAACAGCTCCGAGAATCTGCCGGCGCTTCTCAGGAAGAATGGTTATTCCAACATAGCAATAGTAACAACAGACTATGCCTCGGTTGATAAATTAGGGATTTCTTACAGCTTTGAAATTGCTCCCAGTCCGGTAAAGTTCAGGTATCCTACAAATCTATTCGGATTTATTAATGCCTTTCTCTATCGAACATTTGGTGAGAAGATCAAGTTGAATGACTGGATTATAAAAGAGGATTTTATTTTTTTCAGGCTGGTAAATATACTTACACGCGGTTTTTCTAAAACTATGACACCACCTGAAAAAGCCTTCGGAAAACTATTGGAAATACTTGATGATGATTTCCCCGAACCTTTTTTTGCCTGGGTTCACATCTTCCCGCCCCACGACCCTTATCTGCCTCCTGAACCATATATAGGCATGTTTAATTCATCTCAAAAGTTAAGAACATCCAAGGGCCAAAGACAGGCAACAGGGATGGATGAAATTTTCAGAGCCCGTTATGATGAATTCATAAGATATTGTGACAAAAAATTCGAGAACTTCATTATTCAACTTAAAAAAAGAAATCTGTTCGGTAACTCGTTGATTATACTTTCGTCAGATCATGGTGAGAGTTT
>DRDE01000326.1 GCA_011040095.1 Nitrospirota bacterium | reverse complement strand
CTTCTTTACTTTTGTTACAGCATCCTGGGATGTGATGTCTCTGGGTTTGTTGACGCTGATTATGATATCCATGAAAATAAAATTGGTAAAATTTATAAAAAAATTATACTTGGAGTCTGTGTATAAATTGCTGTTTTTTATTTTCGTCATGCCCGAAATTTGTAATCGGGCATCCAGAACTCACTGAAAAGACTGGATTCCCGCTCAACAAAATGCGGGAATGACGGCTCTATTGTTATGTTTATACACAGACACTACTTAAATATAGAAGAATCTGCGGATAGTTTATGTCAAGTTTCTTTAATCGCTTTTTTGACAGCCCTGAAAACCTTATTTTGCACTTCCTTTAAGCTGCCGTTTATCTTGCATCCTGCGGCGGCAAAATGTCCCCCGCCGCCGAAACTTTTTGCTATCTTCTGTACATTGACCTTGCCTTTTGAGCGGAAGCTGAGCTTATATGATTTTGCTCCGTTCTGTCTGAAAAAAACGGCGACTTCAATATCCTTGACCTTTCTCGGGAAATCAACAAAGTCCTCGGAATCCTCGGCAGTTGCACCTGTCTTTTTGAACATGCCATTTGTTGTAGTGATCCATGCAATACCGTCTTTTCTCTCAAGAGTCGAGAGGGAAAGACCCAGCAGCTTCATTGATCTGAAAGGCATGCTTTCATACACCTCTTTTGATATGTCCCACGGCCTGGCGCCTGCCGCAACAAGATGTGATGCAATCTTCAATGACTCGGCTGAGGCATTTGAGTATCTGAAACCACCTGTATCCACCAGTATTGCAGTGTACAGGTTTGTTGCCATATTTTTGTCAATGGATATTTTGAGAGCAGTTAAGAGCTTATAGATCAGCACTCCTGCAGCAGCAGCGCCGATATCTATATAACTTGCCGACACTGACTTGTAAAATTCTGATTTTTCTGCATTGGCAGGCAGGACGTGATGGTCTATTATGGCTGTCTTTTTAGCCCTGAAACCTTCATAGCCGGTTCTTTCTACGTCATTGCAATCTACCATAAAAACAACATCAAATTCTTTTCCGGGCGGTTTCTGCCTTACAATTTTTGAGGACGGCAGAAATTTCAGGATTTCGGGCACCGGGTCCTTACTGAGAACACAGACATCTTTCTTGCCCATCTTTTTCAATCCAAGTGCAAGGGCCAACGAAGAGCCTAATGAATCTCCCTCCGGATTAATATGGCCTGTGATAAGAAAAGATCTGTTTTGTTTAATAAGACTGATGAATTTAGAAAAGCTCTTCGTCTTCGTCAACTGTGCTCCCTTCCGATTTTATATCATCAAGCATTTTGTCGATTTTCCTGCCATATTCTATTGCTTCATCAATCTTGAAAATGATTGAAGGCACATACCTCATTTTTAATCTCCTGGCAAGTTCACCCTTGATGAATGATGCTGAGGAGTTGAGTTTCCTGAGTGTTTTTTTGTTGTCTTCGACATTGAAAACGCTTAGATACACCGTTGCATGTCTCAGGTCATCACTTACTTTTGCGCCGGTGACGGTTATAAACCCAAGGGTTTTGTGCTTGATCTTGTTCATTATAATATCAGCAACTTCTTCCCTGATTAAATCGCTTACCCTTGCCGAACGTTTATACGGATGCATAAAATCACCTGAAAATTAAAATTTGTTTTGTTAGTAATAATTTAAGCAGCCCTTATGAAACAATGAACTATGGATTATTAAAGCAACCCCCTTAACCTAATGGGGAAACCATACCTCCCCTCTTAGGTTAAAGGGGCCGGGGGAGTTATCCGGTCAATTATGTCATTCAAACCCTTTCTTTTTCTTGTCTCCCCGGGATGAACTATTGCCGTATCTGCGTTATAATCCGTGCAAATCAGCGGCTGAGCGCTTATCTTTAATTTTATCACAGCATTTCCATCTTTGCGTCTATCAGTTCAACTGAATGTATATTCAGAATTAAATTTTTTATTTTCTCAAAGACCTTATTTATTATCCCTGTTTCATTGGCGACATATGCTATCCCGATAACGCTTCTCTGCCACAAATTATTGGCGTCAACTTCAGCTACAGACACATTAAACTTGTTTTTTATCCTGGCTATTAAACTTTTAATAACCATTCTTTTTGATTTCAGGGAATTTGCTTCAGGTATATGCAGGTCCAGTGTCAGGAGGCCGACTATCATGGAAAAAAAAACATTAAAAAAATAAAATGAAAAATTGAGGAGACATTAATTTTATTTTTACTCCAGCTTAGCGGCTACTTCTTCCCTGATATAATTTTCAAGAATATCGCCTACTTTGATGTCATTGAAGTTTTCCACCATAATGCCGCATTCAAATCCTGTCAGGACTTCCTTTGCGTCTTCCTTGAATCTCTTGAGTGATGATATCTTGCTGTCATAGATGACAACATTATCTCTTATTACCCTGATACCCGCGCTTGACCTTGAAATTTTCCCGTCAAGCACATAACAGCCTGCAATAGTGCCAATGCGGGAAACATGAAAAAGTTCTCTTACCTCGGCCCTGCCGAGAACCTTTTCGGTAATAGTCGGTTCAAGCAGTCCTTCCAGGGCTTTCTTGATGTTTTCAATGGCTTCGTATATTACATTATAGAGTCTGACATCAACGCCTTCCCTTTCTGTAAGTTTGGAGGCATTGGCATCAGGCCGTACATTAAATCCTATAATAATGGCATTTGATGCAGCGGCAAGCATAATATCCGACTCATTGATGCCTCCTGCGCCGGTATGAATTACGTTCACTTTCACCTCAGGGTGTGTAAGGTTTAAAAGGGCGTCTTTGACCGCCTCTACAGAACCCTGAACATCGGCCTTGACAATAATGTTGAGATCCCTGATTTCTCCTTCTTTGACTTTTTCGTAAAGGTCGTCAAGGGTAAGTTTTTTCTTCCTGGTAATAGCAGCCGTCCTTTGTTTGTGCAGGCGGTTCAATGCTATATGCCTTGCCTTTTTCTCATCTTCCATCACAACAAATATATCACCTGCATGCGGGACCTCCGGAAAACCGATAACCTCAACAGGCGTCGAAGGCCCGGCTTTTTCAATCTTCCTGCCGGTATCGTCTATGAGGGCCCTGACCTTGCCCGCAATTGTTCCCACAAGAAACGGGTCACCCACTTTAAGCATACCTGTATTGACAAGGACTGTGCCGACAGGACCCCTTCCCCTGTCAAGCTTTGCCTCAACAATTGTTCCTTTTGCAAGCCTGTTATAATCCGCCTTCAGCTCCATCATCTCAGCCTGAAGCAGGATCATTTCCAGAAGCTGTTCAATGCCTGTTTTCTCTTTTGCCGAAACTTCAACAAATATGTTCTTCCCACCCCATTCTTCAGTTACAACATCATATTGAGAAAGCTCATTCAGTACCTTTTTAACATCGGCATCAGGTTTATCTATTTTATTTACTGCGACTATAATAGGTACTTTTGCCGCCTTTGCATGGTCGATTGCTTCAATAGTCTGCGGCATAACGCTATCATCTGCGGCAACTACAAGGACCACAATGTCGGTCACCTTTGCGCCCCTTGCCCTCATCATTGTAAATGCCTCATGCCCGGGGGTATCAAGAAAGGCAATCTCTTTATCTTTCAGTTTTACTTTATAGGCTCCGATATGCTGTGTTATTCCCCCTGCTTCCGTTTCCGTAACCTTTGTCTTTCTTATTGCGTCGAGCAGGGTTGTTTTCCCGTGGTCGACATGTCCCATAATGGTAACAATGGGGGGACGTGGACTGAGGGCGGACTCGTCAACCTCTTCCTCCAGCAATGCCTCTTCATTTTCAATAATTTCCGGTTCAAGTTTTAAACCGAATGATTCCGCAATAATCTGCGCTGCATCTACATCTACCGGCTGGTTTATGGTCGGCATATAGCCGAGTTCCATGAATTTCTTTATAACTTCATTGAGTTTCCGTCCTATGAGTTCGGCAAATTCTTTTACAGAAGCGCCCTCCTGAAATTTAAGAACACGTTTTCGCGGCTGGGTAGGCATGGCTGCGACATCTTCAGACTTCTTGATATGCGACTTCCTGTCGTGTTTCTTAAAACGCGGTTTGAAATCAAAGCCTTTCTTATTTATCTCCACCCGCCTCATGGAATCAAATGCCCTTTGCATTCCGGGCTTGCTTTTAAATTTTGCCAGTTTCCGGCTTTCCACTTCTTTTTTTACTTTGCCGGGAACATCCACTTTTTTATATTCTTCAGTTGCAGTTGGGGACTTTTCCGGGGGCTGCCCTGAAACGGGCTGTTTAATTTTTAATATTTTTTCTGCCGGAACAGGTTTTGTTTCTTTTTCCGGTTTAATTTCACCGGGTATTTTTGCCGCCTTTTCTTTTATCCCGGTGCGTGAGGGTTGCTCCTCAACTCCCGGTTTTTGAGCGAAGATATCCGCAAGTTTTCCTGCAATGTCCTCATCAACATTCGACATGTGGGATTTCGCAGCTATACCGAGTCCCGCAAGTTTTGCAATAATCTCTTTAGTGCCGACATTCAGCTTTTTAGAAAGTTCGTATATTCTCATGCCTGCTATCTGTTTTCCCTGAAATCAAAAAAAATATTTATTATTAAACCCTTTTGGCCGTTAAAAACATTTCTCATCCTTCAGTAAAGTGGCTTGTAAGTTTTTCTGGATTAATGTTATCATAACTTCTCTTCTTAAAGCAATCTTGGATATTTCGGAGGATGCCTGATTACGCAGAGTGAAAAAGATAGCTTTGTTAAGATAGGAATTTATAGTTTATAACATAGGTGAATTGGGAGGAAAATAAATGGCAGTATGTTCTGTTTGCGGCAAAAAAAGAGTCACGGGGAATAATGTCAGCCATGCCAATAACAAGACGAAGCGCGTATTCTTGCCGAATCTGCAAAGGGTGAGGATGCACACGGCGAGCGGTGTAAAAAGGGTGCATGTCTGTACAAGATGTCTTCGATCCGGGAAAATAAAAAAAGCGGTATAAGAAAAACAATTATCTAATAATCAGTAATTGTCGGATTGTGATAATTGTTAATTATCATGGAGTCCCTTCATAATATCCTCAGAAATTTCGTCAAAGATTTCGGCATAGAAGGCGGCGCAGGTCTTAATGCAATCAGGCGACTATGGCCGGACATAGTCGGCCCGACTATTGCCGTTCACACATTTCCCGACACAATAAAAAACAAAGTCCTTACCATCACCGTAGACACCCCTCAATGGATGCATCATCTCAGTTTTTACAAAGAAGATATTTCCGAAAAGCTCAGGTCTTATAATATAGGCGGAATCCGTTTCAGGATCGGAAGGATTCCTGAAATATCTCCTGAGCAGCCCGGAGAATTAAATGTGGAGTTAACTGAAGATGATTTGAGGTACATAGAAAATACAGTTAAAAATATTAAAGATGAGGAATTGAAGGAAAAGTTCAGGGTATTAATTACTCATGGACTGACGAAAGGCAGGAAGAAGGGTTAACTTTATCAAGTCAGACGCCATTTTTTCAGCAATTCCCGGTAAAGATTTTAATCCCGATATAGCGTGTGGTTGTGGGGCAGCCCGACTTCCGGGTTGCATACCGGCATATAATGTAGATTAAAAAGGTCTGAAATCAGTTTTGACATGGGGTCCACTTTACCCTATGGCTTATTATCAAACTCAAATCAGGTAAAGTCAATAAAAAAACTTAATTTAACAAGACGTTCCGGGAAGCGCCCTGCGAGTCCGCTTATCCGGATATAACTTCTTTCAGCCGTTCAAAATATCCTCAGCCGATGAGAAAGAAACTTTGCCCCTTTTTTCTTTTGCCTCAAACTTTTTTATTTCATTCAAATCCAGAACATTTTCATACAGTTCAAATAGTGACTTCTTTATTAAAGTCGATTTATCTTCTTGAAAATGATCAGATAATTTTTTTAATATTTTTTCTTCATCCTTATTAAATCTGACAGATATTACTCCCACTGTTTATACACCTCCTCTCTTTTTGCTATCGAGATCACATAATAATTATTTGCCTCTATATAAAATATCGCTCTGTATTTTCCTTTCCTTAATCTGAAATATGTTCTCTTTTCCGAAGACTTCAATTTCTTAATGTTAAAGAGCCCTAAGTCATTTGTAGTATCTAATGATATAAATACATTGATGAATCTTTTAAATATTTCTTTTGGCAGCGCTCCTTTTTTCAATGCCTTTTTAATGGCATCTTCATAAAATACCATACAATATGTTTACATTGTACTACAGATTTGTCAAGGGATAAATTCTCTTCTTCACAGACATAATAATTCACAACTTTACGTAACCCTGATTTTTTCTATATACTTCCTTTAAAAAAGATTTCCTATAGAGAAAAAAATTGTAAAATGGATATAGAAAAACTCAGGAGATGCATAAGGGCGGAAAGATATGAATGGCGGAGGAAATAATGACATCAGAAAATAGATGTCCTCTTTGTGGTGGAGATAAACCCTACATTCCGCTAGTTCGGAACCCATAGTTTTGAATTTTTTTGAAGGAACAAAAGGAACAAAATGGTAACTTATTTTAATGATATAAAGAAACAGGCACCTCCAGAAGATCAAGCACCTGTTTTTGTATTTTGTTTAGTTTAGCGGGGAATACGCAAATATTCTCACCCTGCACTACCTCATATCGTTCAACACCTTTGAATAATCTCACTATATCAAAAGTGGTTGGATATTTACATGATCTTTCTTCGGGATAAATGGGAAGT
>DRDE01000325.1 GCA_011040095.1 Nitrospirota bacterium | reverse complement strand
GAACTGTTATGATAAATACCGAAAAGGCCGGATAAGTCATTGCGGCGATAGAACAAAGAGAGTCCGCCCCTGTAATCCTCGTTAATAAGGTCCCATGAAGCAGTATCCAGGTCATGAACTATAAACCCCCCTGCCTGGATTGCCACCTGCCACCGTCCGCCGAAAGGCGCGTCATCTTTATAGAAAGGCAGTGTTTCACCGAAACTTGCCGCAAAGATACTGCCGAACTTTCGATCATCAGTGTAATGCTGATAAGCCATGGAGAAATGAGGCCAGCGAGGATCTGCGATCAGGGGATCAAATAATCTTTCTTTCTTTTTGGACGCAGGCTTCCGGAGAGAATCATCCGTTTCCGGCTGTGTACTCTTCCGGGGTTCTTCGTAACGCTGATAACCGGAAGCTGCAGCAGCGCCGGATGCAGGCATCATGAAAAGTACTATGCACAGCAACAAGGCATTGATTCCGTTCAGGTATCTTAATTCTTTAAGTTTCATATCCTCTTGATAAAATCAGGGGTTCAACCCGGAACCGGTCAATTCATGCAGTGATAAAATGAAGTCCGGGTGAAATATTCTACATTGCGGTATCAGATACAGTCAAATCAGCAGAATTTCTAAAATGGGATGTGACAGCCCTTTGTATAACTTGCATCTTATATGAAAACAGGAAAACCTGAAGAACAGTTAAAGATAATCAGAATAGAAATAGCAGAATACTAATTAATAATATTTAAATATTACAATAAATATCTTGACTTTTAAAAGCTGACATAGTAAGCTTCCTTATGCTTGAATTAAGCATCTCAAAGAAAATACATATTTCTCACATGGCTGAAAAAATTTTTCAGGGCATCTCCCCTTCCAGAAGAACCAGGTCTCTTGATTCCGGAAAGAGCATACCTATTATAAATGTAAAGGATATAGTTAATGGCCGGATAAATGCTGATGGTATTGATGCCTTTATTGTTGCAGGTGATAAGGATTTTGAAAGATATATGGTAAGAGTTGACGATGTTGTTATCACATGCAGAGGAACACTTTTAAAGACTGCTGTTGTCCCTGAAAATCTTGACGGTTATCTTATAGCATCTAATTTAATAGTCATACGCCTGAAAGAAAATTTTGAATCTGTCCTGCTCTCAACTTATCTTCAAAGCCCAAAGGCGCAAAAAATCTTACTTGCAAATTCCAGGTCTTCAACAATGCAGGTAGCCTTTACTGTATCAGATATTGGAAAAATTGAGGTACCTGTAATACCTCCCGAGACGCAGAAAAAACTTTCAAGTCTAATTAACACTGCTGAAAATTATTATAATTCGGCAATTGAAGCTGCCAATATAAGGCGAGAGATAGCTTATAGTATCACACTTAATTATTTTCATGAAAATATCCCGACACGCACCGGAGGTGAAAATTGAATAAACTCACAAGGGAACAACTGAATGCACATTTGTGGAGTGCAGCGGATATATTGCGCGGCTCTATTGATTCCTCGGATTATAAAAATTATATTTTCGGAATGCTTTTTTTAAAGCGGTTATCGGATGTATTTGAAGAAGAAGCGGAAAGGATTGAGCAAAGGGAGCTCAAAGCCGGGGTCTCCCCTGAAGAAGCCAGACAGATTGCGTGGGAAGACCCTGATGAACACTGGTTCTTTGTATTGCAGAGGGCCAGGTGGTCTGAAATAAGAAAGGTTCCGAGCCAGATCGGCGACGCCCTGAATAAGGCATGTGAAGCCCTGGAAGAACAGAACCCCTCTCTTGCAGGTGTGCTTGCCGGTATAGATTTCAACGACCCCTATAAACTGGGTGATGCAAAAAACCGTGAAACCGTACTTCTGCGTCTCATTCAGCACTTCTCACAAATAAGCCTTAAAAACTCAGCCCTCTCAGAGCCGGATATGCTCGGCAGGGCATATGAATATTTGATAGAAAAATTTGCAGACGATGCCGGCAAAAAAGGCGGTGAATTTTATACCCCTCGAAAAGTTGTCCAGCTTCTTGTCGAAATTCTTGATCCGAAAGAGGGCATGAGGATATGTGATCCGACCTGCGGCTCAGGCGGTATGCTTATAGAATGCGCCCATCATATTGAACGCCAGGGAGGGAATCCTAAAAACCTTTCACTTTTCGGGCAGGAAAAAAATCTCGGCACATGGGGGATATGCAAGATGAATATGCTGCTGCATATGCTTCCTGATGCGAGAATTGACAAAGGAGATGTCATTCGACATCCGGGACTCGTCAAGGACGCTGAACTCATGCTCTTTGACAGGGTAATAGCAAATCCTCCCTTCAGCCTCAGTGAATGGGGAAGGGAGGAAGCTGAGAATGACGGTTATGGACGCTTCCGTTTTGGTTTGCCTCCAAAGACAAAAGGTGATTATGCATTTGTCCAGCATATGATAGCGACTGTAAACATGCAGGGCATGGTCGGTGTTGTCATGCCGCACGGTGTTTTGTTCCGTGGGGCATCGGAAGGAAAAATACGCAGGGGGCTTTTGGAGCAGGACCTTTTTGAAGCTGTCATAGGACTGGCCCCTAACCTCTTTTACGGTACCGGTATCCCGGCAGCTATATTGATATTTAACAGGAACAAGCCTGAGGAAAGGAAAGGGAAGGTTTTATTTATCCATGCAGGAGACCATTACGAGGCAGGGAAAAATCAGAACAGGCTCCGTGATGAAGATATTGAAAAGATAGTCAATGCATTTAATGAATATAAAGAGATCGATAAATTCTCCCGCATTATCTCTCTGGAAGAAATTAAGGAAAACGATTACAACCTTAATATCAGCAGATATGTTGATATCACAGAGCCTGAGCCGAAGATTGATGTCAAAGAGGCATTGAAGAAGCTTCGGCAGCTTGAAAAGGAGCGGGATGAGGCTGAGGCAGAGATGAATGCTTATTTGAAGGAGCTTGGGTTTGAGTAAAAGCAGTGTATGAATGTATCCAAAATCTGCGACAACCTGTTACAGAAATTACAGGGCTATATGGAATTCTCCAACAGCTTGCTGGAGAAATTTGCGAATAGGATTATGAAATGTATGAGGAATTAGCGGGCAGGAATACATACCGTGAGAGACGTGTACTCGAATGGAAGGCCTTGCAGTTTTCCACCACAACAATGATAATAACAAGATGAAAGTGGTGGAAAAAGACAAGGTCATCAGCGGCATGCTCCGTGATGAGTTGAAGCGATGCAGGGAGATGCTCGGCAGCCTTGAGAGGTCTGTATCCGGACTCCCTAAGGGTATAATAAACAAGAGAAAAAAACGATACAAGGACAAAGTGTATTCATATCACTACCTGAAATACCGTGACGGCTCAAAAGTTGTCAATAAACACATTCCGAACAGCGGAGTTCAGGAGCTTCTTGAAAAGCTTGAGTTGAGAGAAAAATATGAAAAGGAAATCAAATCTTACAAAAGTAAGATTGCTTATTTAAGCAAAATTTTGGGTTCTGATAAAAAGCGAGGACATGGAAATAGAAGTAAAAAATAAAAACATCTTTCCAAAAGAAATCCGGGAACTTCTTCAGGTATGGAGACTGAAATGAAAGAAAGAAAAAGACCATTCAAGCCAATACAGCCGGGTGAAGTATTAGGAGATGAGCTTGATTCACGTGGTTGGACGCCGGGTGACTTTGCTGAGATAACGGGTAAGCCTTTACAGGCAATTAACGCAATAATGGTTGGCAAGAAGGCAATTACTTCTGAAATTGCCAGCCTTTTTTCAGAAGCCTTTGGGACTTCCCCTGAGTTATGGCTGAATCTTGAAGATTTGTATAGGAAAGATAAGGTATGAATTTCAGGAATAATGATGTTTTAATGCCAGTAGTAGAGAAATTATCGCACTACTTGCACGAGGAATTTTCAATGGGATATATACAATTCTCTAACAGCTTGTTAGAGAAACAGATTATGCAGGAGTTTGGGAAAGAGGATTTGGAGGGTGATGGTGAGTAAGGCGGTTCCAGAGGGGTGGAAAAATAAAAAATTGGTGGATGTTGGAAATGTGACAATGGGACAATCTCCTTCCTCAAACGATGTGAATGATTCAGGGAATGGAGTACCATTCTTGCAGGGCAATGCAGAATTCAGCTCAAACAATCCTGCGCCGGCAAAGTGGTGTACGTCTCCGCTAAAATTAGCCAATAAAGGCGATATCTTATTGAGTGTCCGCGCTCCGGTAGGGGCTTTAAATATAGCTGATCAAGAATATTGCATTGGTCGCGGACTCGCTGCTATTCGCTTCAACAAGGCTGACAGTAAATTTGGCTGGTATGCATTATTCAAATGTGTCCAGCATTTAAAAAAAATATCTCAGGGCAGCACGTTTGAATCTGTCAATAAAAAAAATATTGAAATGTTAGAGTTCATTCTCCCCTCTCTTCCCGAACAGCGAAAAATCGCGGCAATTCTTTCATCAGTAGATGAAGCAATCGAAAAAACAAAAGCGGTTATTGAGCAGACAAAGGTTGTAAAAAAGGGTCTGATGCAGGAACTTCTTACCAGAGGCATTCCCGGACGGCATAAGAAGTTTAAGAGGACGGCTGTTGGGGAGATACCGGAGGAGTGGGAGGTGGTGAGGGTTGGAGAATTGTGTGATTATATTGTTCCTGGAAGAAATAAACCTAAATTGTTTAAAGGTAAAATTCCTTGGATTACAACTCCGGATATAGTCGGTCCAGAGATAAAAGATTCACAAGTAGGCCTTTATGTTTCTTTAGATGAGGTAAAAAAATGCGGGACACGGGTTGTTCCAAGTAGTTCGGTTATTATGTCGTGTGTTGGAGAATTTGGAATTATAGCTATTACAACACGTGAAATTGTTATTAATCAACAGTTACATGCTTTTATCCCGTCAAATGATCTCGATATAAATTTTCTTCGCTTCTCTTTGATTTTACAAAAGCCTTATATGGAAAAGATTGCTACGAAAACGGCTGTGCCATATATGAATAAGTTTAATTGTAATTCTATACCCATACCGAAAACACCTATAGATGAACAAAAAAATATTATCAATGTTCTTCTATCTATAGAACGTAAAGAGAGAATAGAACAGGAATATTTACAATATTTAAACTGTGTTAAAACCGCCCTCATGCAGGTTTTGTTGACAGGGGAATTGAGGGTGCAGGCGTAATGGACATTTTAAAAAAGGGCAGGCACGGGGGCCTGCCCCTACGTGTGAAATAATATTGAATTGTAGGGGCGCCCCTCTGTGGGCGCCCTTCACAGGATCAATAATAATGTATAACAGGAACATACATCATCGCAGGTCTATTCGCCTGGAAGGATATGATTATTCACAGAACGGCGCATATTTTGTAACGGTCTGCACACAAAACAGGGAATGCCTCTTTGGTGACATCAAAGATGGTGAACCATCTTTATATGATGCAGGAAAAATGGTTCAATCGGTATGGAATGGATTTCCCGATTATTATCCATATGTTGAATTGGACCAATTCATTGTAATGCCGAATCACATACATGGAATCATTGTATTAAATGTAGGGGCAGGCCTCCGTGCCTGCCCTGAAATACCGGAACATAATAACAATCAAAAAATAAATTGGCCCGTGAATGGTCAGATTCACAAAGAAGGGCGCCCACAGAGGGGCGCCCCTGCATTGTCATTGCCGGACCTTGTGCATAGGTTTAAATCATTCACTACCGCAGAATATCGCAGAGGGGTTGATCAATTCCGATGGACTCCGTTTCCCGGAAAACTGTGGCAGCGCAACTATCATGACCGCATAATCCGCAATGACTCCGAATTAAACCGAATAAGGGAATACATTGTAAATAATCCTCTCAAATGGCATCTGGACAAGGAGAACCCCGCTAACAGTTCCGACGAGAAAGAAAAAAATTCCGGGGGGATTATTTCCGTTAGGGGAAAGGGCAGGCACGGAGGCCTGCCCCTACGATTGATAAAATGACATCACACGACTGGAATGAACTGCATCTCTCCGAAGACCCTGCGATTGAGTTTCTTCAATCAATCGGCTATACCTTTATCCCCTCAGACGAACTTGACAAGAAACGAGCAAGCCGGAAGGAAGTTGTTTTAGTTAAACGTCTTGAAAAAGCTATTAAGAAACTCAATCCCTGGATTTCCGATGAAAATCTGAAGAAGGCAGCTCGGGAGATTACGAATGTTCAGGCAGTGAGCCTGATGGATGCAAATGAAAAAATTCACACTGCCCTGGTTCATACAATCTCATTGGAGCAGGACCTCGGACAGGGAAAAAAAGGACAGAGTGTTCATTTCATAGATTTTGAACATCCTGAAAATAACGAATTTATTGTAACCCGGCAGTTCCGGGTTCAGGGGACTAAAAAATCAATCTTTCCTGATATTATAATTTTTGTTAACGGTATTCCCCTTGTTGTTATTGAATGTAAAAGTCCGACTGTACAAAACCCCTTAGAAGAAGCCATTACCCAACTGCACCGCTATCAGGAGTCTGAGGACAAGTTCAAGGGACAAGGCGCACCGCATCTTTTTTGTACAGCGCAAATCCTGATCGGAACATGCGGACAGGCTTCAATGTTCGCAGCTATCGGAACTCCTCACATGCAGTATGCTGAATGGAAAATCCCCTTTCCTTTAACACTCGATGATTTGCAAAACAAAATTGGAAAAATCCCATCTCCCCAGGATGTCCTGCTTTACGGAATACTTCAGCCTTCAAACCTCCTTGATATTGTTAGAAACTTCATTGTTTATGAGGTTGATAGCGGCCGGACCATTAAAAAGCTTGCGAGGTATCAGCAGTTTATTGCCGTTAACCGGACAATTGACCGAATTCGAACTGCAAAGAATCCGGCCAAAAGAGGCGGTGTAATATGGCATACACAGGGATCGGGGAAGTCGCTTACCATGCTGTGGGTGGCTGTTAAACTCAGGCGGGTAATGGAGCTTGAAAACCCGACTATTGTAATTGTTACCGACCGCATAGATTTGGATGTCCAGATCAGCGGCACTTTTGAAAGATGCGGATTTCCAAATCCGGAAAGGGCAAAAAGCGTTGCCGGCCTTCGCAACCTGCTCAAGGCAAGAGTCGGCAAAACAATAATGACCACCATTCAAAAATTTCAGGAGGCTGCGGACGATATTCATCCGGTGCTTTCAGAAGAAAAAAATCTGTTTGTAATGGTGGATGAGGCACACCGCACTCAATATAAAAGCCTTGCCGCTAATATGAGACAGGCGATGCCGGATGCATGTTTTTTAGGATTTACGGGTACCCCTATTGATAAAAAAGACAGAAGCACTTTGCAGACATTCGGCCCCTACATACACACTTACACTATCGATCAGTCGGTAAAGGACGGAGCAACCGTCCCTATTTATTATGAAAGCAGACTCCCGGATATACGGATTGAAGGAGAAACCCTTGATGCGATTTTTGATAGGGTGTTTAAAGATTACTCTGCGGAAGACAGGGAACAGATCAAGAAGAAATACGCAACTCATGAGGCTATTGCCGGAGCGCCGAAGAGAATTGAGCTTATATGTTTGGACATAATAGATCATTTTGAAAAACACATTTATCCGAATGGTTTCAAGGCACAGATCGTTGCTGTCAGCAGGGATACAGCGGTTACCTACAAAGAGACACTTGACAGACTCGGCGCACCGGAATCCGCCCTCATTATGTCTTCGGGTTATAACGATCCTGAAAGACTGGCGAAATACCATCTCAGCAAAGAACAGCAACAGAATTTGATTGACCGTTTTAAAGATATGAACAAGCCGCTCGCTATTTTAATTGTATGCGATATGTTGATTACCGACTTTGACGCGCCGGTTGAGCAGGTAATGTATCTTGACAGCCCTTTTAAAGAGCATACATTGCTTCAGGCAATTGCAAGGGTGAACCGCACTTCTGAAGGCAAGGATTACGGCCTTGTTGTGGATTACTGGGGTGTATCGCGATTTTTACAGGATGCCCTGAGCATATTCCAGCCAAAGGATATTGAAGGCATAATGCTTCCGAAAACCGATGAACTCCCCCGTCTTGAAAGCCGCCACAGGTCAGCCATCCGCTTTTTTGATAAAGCCGATAAAAATAATTTGGAAGCATGCATGAAAATATTGGAACCTGAGGATATAAGGGCAGAGTTTGATATTGCTTTTAAAAGATTTTCACAGAGCATGGACATGCTTTTGCCTGATCCGTCAGCCCTGCCATATGCAAAGGACCTCAAGTGGCTTGGAAAGATTCGCAATGCTGCGCGGGCCCGTTATCGTGACGCAAGACTCGATCTTTCAGGCTGTGGAGAAAAGGTACGTAATATTATTGAGGAATATATTCGCGCATATGGCATCGATAAGCTGCTTGAGCCTGTCTCAATCTTTTCGGAGAGATTTGATGAGGAGATAGATAAACTGACATCAGCGGATGCCAAGGCAAGCGAAATGGAACATGCCATAAGACATGAGATGTCTGTAAGGTATGATGAAGACCCTGTGTTTTACCAGTCCCTGAGGGAGAAGCTCGAAAAGATAATTGCGGAAAGAAGACAGGAGAGGATAGACGCTGCCATGCAGCTCAAACTCCTTCAGTCAGTAAAAGATGAAATGGTAAATGTACACAACGCTGCCGAAGACATGGGAATGTCGGAGTCTGAATTTGCCTTTTACAATCTTCTGTCAAATGCAGGGGCAGGCCTCTGTGCCTGCCCTGAAACGCCGGAAAATAACAACCGGAAAATACACAGGCCCCGGAATAACCGGATTCGCAAAGAAGGGCAACCACAGAGGGTTGCCCCTACACAGGTTTCTGAGGAACAAGCTGCTTATGGCAAAGATACTGATTCCAGGAAAGAACTTGCGGGCTTAATTCTGGACTCACTTGAAGAGCTTGCTGTGATAGACTGGATTCACAAGGAAGATGTTCAGCGTGAAATGCGGAAAAAGATTAAGAGGCATTTGAGGGCCACAGGCTATAAATTGAATGAAATTGAACCGCTTACAACTAAGTTGATAGAACTGGCAAGAGTCAGACTTGGACGATGAAAGCAGAATGAAGCATTCAAAGGGCGAGGTTGTTTTTGGGCATAAAACTATCAGCTATTCAATCATCCGTACCAGCAGACGAAAAAAGACAATTACATTAACTATAGAACCGGAAGGCAAAATAATCGTCAGGGTACCGGTTAGAACAACGGATTCGAAACTTGCTCATATAGTCAAGTCAAAGGCAGAGTGGGTTGTTAAAAAGCTGAGGTCTTTAAATAATATTTCACTTACAGCAACAAAAGAATTTGTGAGTGGCGAATCTTTTTCCTACCTGGGTCGTCATCTGAGGCTTAAAATATTGCGAGATACTGATAAGGAAAAACCTGTAGTGAAGCTGCATGGAAGCCGTCTGCAAGTTGCTTTTTACAGGGCAAACAGAAATGGAAAGTATTCGAAAGAGATCAGAGACGCTATAACTGAATGGTACAAGAAACTGGCGGCAAAGCGCATCACTGAGCGCGTAACAATCTATACAAGGAAGATGGGCTTATCAAGACCAGGGGTTATTATCCGTAATCAGCAAAAAAGGTGGGGCAGCTGTAATAAAAACGGGGAATTACGCTTTAACTGGCGTATAATTATGGCGCCGATGAGCCTTGTCGATTACGTGGTTGTCCATGAACTCTGCCATATAAAATACAAAAATCATTCAAAGTTGTTCTGGAAATATCTGGGCATGATAATGCCTGACTACGAAAAAAGGAAAGAGAGAATTCGGTTGGACGG
>DRDE01000324.1 GCA_011040095.1 Nitrospirota bacterium | reverse complement strand
GGTTATGGAACTCTATTGTTTCCAGCTCAAACCTGTCCTCTTTTTGCGCATGCCTGTTTCTTCTGAGCCCTTCCTCAACATCAAGATCAAGCAGGATAGTGAGGCAGGGTTTCATATCAGGGACCACGATATCATTCAGGGTATTTATAATTGTCAAAGCAATCCCTCTTGCGTAGCCCTGGTAGGCGACGGTCGAGTCAGTGAACCGGTCGGTGATTACAATATCATTCCGGAGTATTGCAGGATGGATAACTTCCCTGACATGCTGCGCCCTTGATGAATAATAAAGAAGCAGCTCTGCAAGCGGGTCCATGTGATTTTGGGGCTCAAGAAGAAGCGCCCTGATTTTATTGCCGATCTTTGTCCCCCCCGGTTCTGCTGTTTCAACAACAGTATATCCTTTAGTCCTGAGATATCCGGCAAGGAGCTTTGTCTGTGTGCTTTTGCCTGATCCCTCTATACCCTCAAAAGATATAAACCCCTTAGCCCCGGACATAACTGTTTCTCAAGTCCTTCAGCAGGGAGAATACCTTCAGCGCATCTTCAATATTTAATGAGCCTGTCCCGCAAGAGGGTGTTATGAGCACATGTTGCCTGATCGTGTCTTTCGGGATGCCCGTCTTTTCCAGGGAGGTTAAACCGCGTTCAAGCTGCTCTCTCAAACCCTGAAGATCTACTTCCCTTATTATGTCCGTAGTCGGCACCACACCCCATGCAATAAACCCGTTATTATCTATAAACGATTTTATTTCTTCAGGGTATATGTTGAGGGTGTCCCAGAAGAAATACGAATCATAGTTGAAGACATCGATACCGGATGAGAGCACGAGAGGCCAGTCGGCCTTGCCGCAGCAGTGAATGCCTGCTATGCCGCCGCAGTCCTTTATATGACCGACTATCTCCTTTAACATCCTTGATGCTTCATCATTACTCACTCCTATATAGGCGGATGTCCCGAGCGCCGAAAGTATGGGTTCATCAATGAAAATCAATACCTTCTCTGCATAAGGCTTAAGCATGTCAATCTGCCAACTGACTTTTCCTTTAAGTAATTCAAGTGAAAGCTCTCTCATTTCTTCATCAAAATAAACAGGGCGTTTTTGATTGTCCGTGAGTGAAAGGGCAAAAGTCAGTGGGCCGGTTATATGTCCTTTTATTACATCAAAGTGAAGGTTTTTCCGTTTAAGAATATCAATGAAGGCATACAGGCCCGCAGCATATTCTTTGGAAACAGGGAATCCTGTTTTATCTGCAATTGCTTCATAGAATGCAGACAGCGCCGCTGCCTCAGCCTGTTCAACATGCACATTCTCGCCCTCGATTCTGACAAATGGGAACCCTTCCGAATACTGCGGCACCATTAACTCAAGAAAGCTTCTGTGAGGGAGCTGGGGCCAGAACGGGATATCCACCGAGTCCAGGATAATATTGCATGCCTCTACCGGGTCGGTATGGGGCAAACTGCCGATTCCTGTTGTATTAAAGCTCTGAAACATAACTATTAATCATACTCTATGATGGTGATAAGTTTCAAATAAACGGTGTCAAATAAATGGAAAATTTGCTGATCGAGTATCAGGATTTCCTGTGGGGGGGCAAAGACGACCGCCCAGGGAGAAAGGCCATCCGCAGGCGCAGCTATTTGAAATTTTGTGTAAAAAAAGGGAGGTTTTTTATCCGGAAGCGCGCTGAAGAAATTTTATTTTTTACCCCTCAGTATTTTACTGAGTTCTTTGGCAAGCCCTTTATCCAGCTTTCTCAGCGCCCTGTATTCTCTTTTTGCCTCTGAAAGCATTTTTTTGCTTAATTTAGTGTAGGCAACTCCAAGATTAAAGCGGGCCCGTGCAAATTCGGGTTTAATCTTTACAACTTTTTTATAGGCTTTGACGGCATCTTTATATCTTTTCAGCTCGCTGTATAAATTACCGAGAGCAAATTGCGCCCCGGCGCTGTGCGGTTTTGCTTTCACCGCGGTTTCAAGGGCCTTAACGGCTTTGCCGGTCTCGCCTAACATGGAATAAACATTTGCAAGCTCAATGTACGCATCTGCGTATTTAGGATTGCTTTTGACAGCGTTTCTGTATGCGGCAAGGGCTTCTTCGTACCTGTGAAGGCTGTAATATGCATGGCCAAGGTTAAAATGCGCCCTGGCATAATCCGGTTTGAGCTTGATTGCATATTTGAAATTGTCAATCGCCTCGGAGAATTCCGATTTAGCGGCATTTTCAATCCCGATATCAAAAAATGTTTTTGCCGTTGGCTTCTGGGCGTAAACATTCAGCGGCATGAGGGCAATTGAAAATATTATTAATAAGACGATTTTTCGTGTTACTTTAGAGACCATATCAAAAGTGTAGCAGAAAAAAATTTTATTTGTAAATAAGAAATTGTTACAAAATTATAACGAAAGATTATTGCGGAAATGCCGTGAATTTTTACGGGTAAGTTTTTGAATTAACAATATAAGCCGGATATAAGACAAAGTGATTATCCGCCGATTTTGGACATGGTCTTTATAATGCGGGTTGCTCCGGTATTTTCATTGAGTAAATGTCTCTGAGGTTTTACTTTAATGGAATGTAGAAAAAGTTTATCAATGTCTTTGTCGGTTGCATTGTTTCTCATCGGGGTCTTGATATCGATTTCCTCCATAGAAAAAAGGCACGGCCTGATTTTCCCGTCAGCAGTAAGCCGGAGCCTGTTGCAAAAGCCGCAAAAGTGATCACTTAAGGGGCTGATAATCCCGATAATCCCGGCAGCTCCTTTTAGCCTGTAATTCCTTGAAGGCCCCCTGCCCCTGAACTCAAAACTGTCGAGGTTGCCGAGCGTTGATATCTTTTCCAGAACCTCCTCCGAGCTTACACACCTCTCTTTTCGCCATATCCCGTTACGGGTTGCCGGCATGAACTCAATAAACCTTATATGGTAATTTTCTTTAAATGTAAGTGAGGCAAAAGCCGATATCTCATCCTCGTTGATCCCGCGAATAGGGACAACATTTATTTTTACCGGGGTGAGACCCGCCCTTTCCGCTTCTTTTATTGATTCCCGGACAAGGTTTATATCGCCTCCCTTTGTGATTGTCTTATACCTGGCGGCCTTAAGTGTGTCCATGCTGATATTAACACGGTCAAGCCCTGCCGCCTTTAAATCCCCTGCAATTTTTGAGAGTGTAATCCCATTGGTTGTCAGGCTTAAATCCCGTATCCCGGTTTCCTTGATTGATGAGACAAGGGAGATGATATTTTTTCTCATAAGAGGCTCACCGCCTGTAATCCGGACCTTTCTCAACCCGTGATTATGGGCAATGCGTATAAATCTCACTATCTCTTCATCTGTCAGAATCTCAGCCTCCTTAAAGTATTCCAGTCCCTTTGAGGGCATGCAGTATACACATTTAAGATTGCATTTATCCGTTATGGATATCCGCAGGTAATCTATGCGGCGGTTGTAGGAATCTTTTATCGGCTGATTTTTTATTTTTGTTTGCATTGTCATTATTAAAATACGGTTTCAGCCGTCATTTACCAAACGGACAGACCGGGTAACGGCATTTTTTGCACTTCAGGCAAAGCCCGCCGTGACCGAGTTCAGCCAGCTCTTTCCTGCCGATCCTTTCTCCGGCAAGGACCCTCGGCAGAACCAGATCAAATACGGTTATGGCGGCGTACATGCCGCAGGCCGGAATGCCGAGAATTGGAATTTGCCCTGCATATGCCGCAAGAAACATGGATCCGGGCAGGACAGGCGACCCATAGTGGATCTCTTCGACACCGAGGTTCCTGATTGCAAATCTTGTTACGTCATCCGGGTCAACAGACATGCCGCCTGTTGTAATAATCAGGTCCGCTCCCGCATCAATGAGTTCCCTGATTTTCCCCTCGATAACTTCAGCATTATCAGGCGCAAAATGTACACCGGTGATTTCACCGCCCATATTTTTAATTTTCCCGGTTATCACCGGCTCAAAGGCGTCTTTGATTTTCCCGTAATAAACTTCATTCCCGGTTATAACAATGCCTGCCTTCGGCTTCCTGATCTCTTTTACACTCAGAATTCCTTTAGCGCTCTCGGCTATCCCGACCGCTTCCCTGACAACGGGTTTTTTAACGACAAGAGGAATAGCCCTTGTTGCAGCGACAAGCTGCTCTTTTTTAACAACGGAATTATTATGAATCGACGCGCATGCGACCTCGCCGAGCATATTGAAATTAAAAAGGGCTTTACGGTCAATCTTTAATATCCCGGCTTTTTCCGCAATGAGGTTGATCTTTCCTTCCCGGGGCTCCCCCGCGATTTTTACGTTGCTGCCGGCAAGCGCATTTGCAATGGCAAAGGCTGCGTCGTTTTCATGCATTTCATCTTCTTTTATCTCAAGGATGAAGAGGTTTTCTTTGCCGAGTCTTTTCAGGCGCTCTATGTCCTCTTCACGTATAATATGACCTTTTTTAAATGCCCTGCCTTTGAATTCACCGGGTCTGATCTCTGTGATGTCGTGTGATAATACTGTTCCCACAGCTTCGCTTACAGGTATAATCTTTGTGCCGCTTCCGCTTTGTTTATTTTCATTTCCTTTAATATCACACATGATTTCTCCTTTAAAGCATTATGACTTTTATGGATAAGAGTATAATTGCAACTATTATTACCGCTCCTAATATTTTTTCCATTGTCTTTGGGGAAAATTTGGACGAGCCCATAAAAGAACCTATTGTTCCACCGGCTAAAACCGCCGCTATGAGAGGAATATAATCCATTATATTGATTGAGTTGAACTTAAAGCGGGATACTAAGCCGGAGAAGGAATTAAGCCAGATAAAAATAGCCCCGCATGCGGCAGCCTCTTTTTCAGTGCCTAAGCCCAGGATTATTATGAGGGGGACAAGGTAGATGCCGCCGCCTATGCCGACAATGCCGGCAACCAGGCCGAGTATTGAACCGACAATTAATGAAATAATTATTTTCCCTTTTTGACCGACTTTCAGTTTAATAGTCGTCTGCGGCAGAATATATATGCGAAATGCGACAAAAACCAGGGATATTAAAAGTATCTGGTAGAACACTTCTTTCGGCACTTTAAGCGCCCCCCCCAGATACGCCATGGGGATTGAGGATATTAAAAAGGGCAATACAAGTTTTATCCTGGCATGTTTGTTTCGAATAAAGTTGAAACTCCCGACTGATGTGACAAATACATTAAGCAATAAAGAAATCATGGGTATTGCCACTGTATTTATTCCAAAGATCGCCATTAATGCAGTATAAGAGGTTCCGCCCCCGAGCCCCACGGAAGAATAAATGAATGCCACAGGAAAAAATAGAACCGCTAAAAAGTATGGTGATGCAATTGATTCCAAAATGAACTGCTCCTCTGCTCAGAGTCTGTGTATAAACTGCTGTTTTTTATTTTTGTCATACCCGAAGTCTGTAGTCGGGTATCCAGAACTCACTGAAAAGACTGGATTCCCGTTTTCACGGGAATGACAAAAAACTGCTTTTCAGGATTTATTACGAGTTTATCAACGTTAATCAAAAAAAATCTTAAATCCAAACACCTACATTTTTCCGTTTTCAAATACTTCCAGGAATTTTTTGTCGAACATCTCGTTTACGCCTTCCTCAAGCAGCTCGTATTTTCTTAAAAACTCTTTAGCCTCTTTTGTAAGCGATGCGCCGCCGCCGCCGTGCAGGCCGCCCGCCTTTCTTTCCACAAGTCTTGTCCCGAGTCTCTGCTCCATTGTCTGTATGTAGCTCAATGCCTTTCTGTATGATAAGTGAATATCCTTTGCCGCTTTATTAATTGATCCCAATTTATCAACAGCCTTCAGAAGCGCTTCCCTTCCACTGCCGAATACAGGCTCACCGTCAACCGCAAGCCATATCTTTGACCGGACTTCCATATTATCGTTATAACATATTTGCATAACGGTGTAAAGAAAAAAATCAATCAGTGTGTAACTATTCAGTGACGGGCAGCTTGAGATGAGATTTAAGGTTAACGGACTGGAGGATATAAAGAGGTGGATTTACAAATGACTGCCTCATGTAGAGGTGGTTGCTCCGAAGAAATTGAAAGAGACTGTCAGGGCAGGTTGCCAGATATGATTATGAATACAAACGTCATGGAGTGTGTAATATTTTCATGGCTTGTGAACCGCTGGCAGGGAGGATTTTTTTATTGACCGTGCTTCATTCGCAATGATCCCTTCTTTTCTATAAGTGGGTCCACTTTATAATAATGAAGATTTATCCATTGCCGAAGTTGTAGAAGTATATGCAGAAAGATGGAGAATAGAAAATAAGCTTTCCGAGTTAGTAGCTTTTTTCAATCTTAATGCACTTTCTTCACCGCTTATGATAAGGATTCACTTTGATATTCTTTGGACATTTATAGCAGATTCTTTATATCGCTGCTTTGCCCGGGACTTAAGAAGATTTCAACATCATGATGCAAAAACACTATTCAGAAAGTTTATAAATATGCCCGGTC
>DRDE01000323.1 GCA_011040095.1 Nitrospirota bacterium | reverse complement strand
CTCCTGTGCCTGCGCATGAAACAGCTTACAGGGCATTCGACGAACTCATGAAAAAGGATTGCCTGAAAAAAGGGCGTGTGCGGGAATACTATTTTGAGCTCTCGGATATTGTAAGGCATTATCTGGAAAACCGGTTCAGTCTCAGGGCGCCTGAGATGACCACAGAGGAATTTCTGTCAACGCTCAGGGATTCGGATATATTAAACCCCGGGCAAAAAGGCCTTATGAGGGAATTTCTCTCACACTGCGACATGGTGAAGTTTGCAAAATATCTCCCGGATCAAAAAGAAGCTGAATCAAGTTATGAGTCGGCAAGAAAAATTGTTGATGAGACAAAAGAATATCGTTGACGGTTCACAGTTAACGGTTAACGGCAGTCACTTGAAAATCGTGAACTGATAACCGTTACAGAAACAGTTTGAGAAAATAAATGCATTTTCAGAACCCGTGGATTTTAATTTTACTGCCGGTTGCTGCGGCGCTTATGTTGTTGAGCAGGAAAGGCAGGCCTGAGCCTGCATTCAGGTTTTCAACAGGCGCCCTGGTGAGCGGATTGAAATCAACCTTCAGGGTAAGGCTGCATAAAGGGACCATTTTCCTGAGGATTGCAGCGCTTTTTCTGATGCTCATTGCATTAAGCCGGCCCCAGTTAATACTTGAGGAATCCCCGGTGGAAACCGAGGGAATAGACATTGTTCTTGCGATTGATACATCAACGAGTATGCTTGCGGAAGACTTTGAGCTGGATGGAAAACGCGCAAACAGGCTTGAAGCGGTAAAGGACGTTGTCACGGATTTTATAAACAACAGGCAGAACGACAGGATCGGGATGGTTGCATTTGCATCAAGGGCATATACTGTATCCCCTCTCACCCTTGATTACGGATGGTTAATGCAGAACCTCGAGAGGGTAAAGACCGGCATGATCGAGGACGGCACAGCCATAGGCTCGGGAATCGGTTCGGCCCTTAACAGGTTAAAAGACACTGAAGCCAAAGGAAAGGTCGTTATCCTGCTGACCGACGGAAGAAATAACGCGGGCAGGATATCACCCCTTACCGCAGCGGAAGCTGCCGCTGCGCTCGGCATAAAGATATACACCATAGGCGCGGGAACAAAGGGGCTTGCGCCGTACCCTGCCAGGGACTTTTTCGGGAACAGGGTATACAGGCAGGTGAAAATAGAGATTGATGAAGAGACACTGAAAAAGATAGCCGCAAAAACAGGCGCGCAATATTTCAGGGCAACGGACACAGAGTCATTGAGAAATATTTACAGCGAAATAGACAAAATCGAGAAAACACCGGTTAAGGAGAGAGGATATGCAGAATACAGGGAGCTGTTCCACCTGTTTCTGGTCCCGGGGTTAGCCCTGCTGCTTATCGAGATTGTCCTGGTGAACACGGTGTTAAGGAGAATTCCGTAATAATGAGATTCGGCAATTTTCAGGCAATATATCTTTTGCTGATTTTCCCGGCCCTTGCTCTCTTTTATATCAGGGCATTCAAAAAAAGGAGAAGGGACATGGAGGCATTTGCCGATAAAGACCTCCTTGGTGAATTGACAGGGTCCATAGACATAAAAAAACAGAGGCTCAGGGCAATTTTAATTCTTGTCTCAGTGTTCCTGATTGTCCTGTCTCTCATGAGACCCCGGTGGGGCTTTGAATGGAAGGAAGTAAAGAGAAGCGGAATCGATATCCTGATAGCTATCGATACTTCAAAGAGCATGCTGGCTGAAGATGTAAAACCGAACAGGCTGGAGCGGTCAAAGCTCGCGGTAAAGGACATGATAAAAAAATTGCGGGGCGACAGGATAGGGCTCATTGCCTTCTCAGGCAGCGCCTTTCTCCAGTGCCCCCTTACTGTTGATTACAGCGGTTTTATGCTCTCCCTTGATGATCTTGATGTAGACACCATTCCAAAAGGCGGCACGTCCCTGTCCGGCGCTATCAGAATTGCGCTTGATAGTTACGGGGGCGTTGGTAAAAAGTATAGAGCCCTTGTAATTATAACGGATGGAGAGGACCACGAGGGTGACGCGGCGGACTGGGCTGAAAAGGCAAAGGACCAGGGACTGAAGATTTTTACAATAGGCATAGGCACAAAAGAAGGAGAGCTTATTCCTGTAACGGATCAGGCCGGGAACAGGACTTTTTTAAAAGACAGGAGCGGAAATGTAGTCAAGACACGTCTTGATGAGGCTGTTCTGCAAAAGATTGCCATAGTAACCGGCGGCAGCTATGTCAGGGCCGGAAGCGCTGAATTCGGCCTGGCGCTGATCTATGAGGAGAGGCTCTCAAAGATGGAAAAAAGGGAAGTTGAAAATAAAATGGTAAAAAGATATAAAGAAAGATACGGGGTTCCCCTGGCTCTTGCTTTACTGCTTCTGTGCATTGAGCCTTTTATAAGGGAAAAGAGAAAAAATCACAGGGTGCAGGGAACAGTTGTCAGGGTGCAGAATGAAACTTGAAGATTCAGATGCATGGAAAAGAGCTGCCACAATCGTCAATACCAGGCAATATATTGTTTGTTCTTTCTGTACCCTGCACCCTGACAACTGCTCCCTGTCTTTAGAGAGAAAGTTATGAGGATGCTGATTTTATTAATGCTGTTTTTTTTCTGCCCCCTGATTCCCCCCCCT
>DRDE01000322.1 GCA_011040095.1 Nitrospirota bacterium | reverse complement strand
CCGCCTCTACAGATGGATAACTATTATTCTCGGCGAGGAGCCTCAAAATGAGTTCTCTACGGAAGAACTGATCGGCATGGATTGCCTTGTATTCTTGTCAAAACGCAATGCCCGTTATACCGTTATTGAGCTATGTCAAAAGGATATGGCCCCGATAATCACTTCTCCCTTTAATAACACGGATTACTTGTCGGTTTAATGTGAAAAGGTCAGATTAATCAGAAAAATAAGGCCGGTTTATTTCGCAAAACAACAGCGGCCTTCCTGTCCGTAACCAGGTCAATGGGGGAACGGTCAATCTAAATAGGATTATGCAGGTTCTGGATGCCCGATTACTGACTTCGGGCATGACGAAAATAAAAAGGCACTTTATGGGCAGGCTCTATATAAAAAAACCGGGGTGGATTTCGTGACGATCCACCCCGGTTTTTTTATCCTGAATTTTATTTTAATCAATATTTTTTATGCGCCTTCGTACTTCTTCATCCTCCAGTATTCTGCATTAAGGGTCTCGACTATATAATCGATTCTGCGGGTCCTGATTAATTTACCTAAAGCATCTATGAATACTTTCGGGTGCTTGAACAGGATTGTAAGCAGTATGGAGTAAAAACTGATATTCCCTGAACTCCTGAGATAATTTCTCGCAAAAAACTGGTTCTGGAGGTGTCTGCGGATATCTCTCAGCTCTTCTTTACCGAAGGTTATGGCCATCAAAGGAAGTTCCGGCTGCCTGTGCGCCCATATTTCCGAGAACGGCAGGTTCGGGTCAAGCCATCCGTTTTTAATAGCCATATCATAAATATCCGTCCCAGGATACGGGGTGAGGAAGTAAAAAGCCGTATAATCGGCTTTGATCTCTTTTGCTACTCTGAAGCTTTGATCTATGTCCTCTTTTGTCTCTTCGGGATTGCCGATTATAAAGGTTGCCAGTGTCCTGATATCAAGCTCTTTGCAAAGTTTAAAAGACTTCTTGATCTGATCGGTTCTGTCACCGGCGCCGCCTTTGCCCAGGACCTTGAGGATTTTCTCGGAACCGCTCTCAACACCGAAATCAAGCTGGACAAGCCCCGACTCTTTCATGAGTTTCATTAATTCCCTGTCGGTCTGGTCAACCCTTGACTGACAGCCCCATTTAACATTCAGGTTCCTGCTCTTTAAATCCCTGCAATATTCTTTTACCCATTTGGAACTCAGCGTGAATGTATCATCACAGAAGTATACGCCTTTTATATCAAATTCTTTATGCAGGTGTTCTATTTCATCAACCACGTTCTTAACGGAACGCCTCCTCGTCTTTCTTCCGAATATATTGTGACTTCCGCAGTATATGCATTTAAACGGACAGCCCCTGCTTGTGACAATGGTTGTCTGATTTTTCTCGGCATACCCCCTTATAATTCCGGGTGGTTTGAGGTAGGGAGCCATATCGATCAAATGCCGGGCAGGGAAAGGGATGGTATCCAGGTCCTTGATCATGTCCCGTCCGCCGTTATTGATAATTTCACCGTTTTCACGGTACATAACGCCTTTGACTCCGGCAACGCCTTCTTTCCTGTCCAGTTTTTCACATACCTCAACTATTGTATCTTCACCTTCGCCCACTACTATAAAATCAAGATCAAATTCCTTTAATGTATCGGCCGGTTTGACTGTTGTATGCACTCCCCCGGCGCAGCAGGTTACATCGGGCAGTTCTTTCTTCAGGGCCTGGCGTAAGTTAAATGCCCTCTGATACGCCACTGTTAAAAAACTGAGGCCGATCAACTCCGGGTCGAAGCTCTTGATCTGCTGCATCATCGTGGCCTCATATTCAGGGTCGGCATCAAATATCTGCACCTGATGTCCCGCCTTTTCCAGAACAGCGGCTATATACATGAGTCCCAAAGGCGGCACGACATTATTGCCGTCTAATACCTGTGCATTCACTAAACTTACTTTCATAAGGGCTTACCTCTTTTCCTGTTTTAGTTTTTAACCACAGGCACAACTCCCGCACATGACTTCACGGGGTTTGCTGCCTTGCATTGTAATTGAAAAAAACTCAATATATTCAACCTTTTTATATAGATAATTCTTGGTCAACCGGACATCCGGGAAACCGGCACTTTCAGCCATGTCCCTGAACCTCCTGTCCGTAAGCGCCCCTGACAGGCAGGCGCTCCACAGTTCCTTGTCTCTTTTGAGATATCCCGGAACCGGTTTGTCGGAAACAATGTCGGAAATAATAAATCTTCCTTCGGGTTTTAATATTCGGTATATTTCATCTAAAACTTTACTTTTGTCCTCAGTGAGGTTGATAACACAATTGGAAATGACAAGATCAACCGAGTTGTCATCAACCGGGAGTTCCATAATATCCCCTCTCCGGAATTCAACGTTGCTGTAGCCCAGCGCCTTTGCAACTTTTTCAGCGCTGACCGCCGCCTTTTCAACCATTTCGTCCGTCATATCTATCCCGATTACCCTGCCTTTTTTGCCGAGTTTTTTTGCAGCAATAAAACAGTCGATACCGCCGCCCGCGCCTAAGTCTACAATTGTTTCACCTTTTTTGATGGCCGCCAGCGCCGCAGGATTGCCGCATCCATAAGATACATCGAGAACTTCATCCGGGATATGCGCAAGGTCCCCCGGGTTATAGCCGGTCGGACAGTAGTATTCCGCTACAGGGTTGAATGCCGCTTTTGAAAACTTTTTCTTCACTGTCTTGGTTACATGTCCCTTTATCTCGGGTTTGCAAACTTCTTCATCATCCTCTACATCAACAGACAGCACGCAGGAACAATGATAGCATCCGACTTCAAAATTCTTGTCAATAGATTTAATTCCCTTACCCAGATGGCCCGGCAGCTTCGCATCCATAGCATTATATACAAGGGGAGCGGAATAGCCTTTGCTGTTTTGAGGGACAACTCCCTCGGAAGCCAGCTCCCAGATAATATCTTCAAATAATGATTTGTATGTCGAACAATAGGGGTCACGGGCCGTGATCGAACCCTTGCCCGTATCAACTTCACTTGCATAATAACTGTGAGAGGTGCATCCCCCGCCGCAAAAATATTCAAGGTAACAGTCCCTGCATTCGGGCTTATCCTGAACGCTGTTATTTCTGCCCTTTATCATGACCTTCGAGTCCAGCCAGATATCTCTCAGGGATTTCTTACGGACAGAACCGGCATCAAAACGGCTGTCCCCGTTAAGGGATGCACATGGATAAACATGGCCATCCGCATTCACGCAAATTTTTTCATAACAATTATTGCAAAGGTCGTTTTTCCTTCCTCTTTTGGTGCGTACCCGCACTTTCAGGGATTCAACATTGTCAAGAATAATCTCCTGTTCTTTATATGTTTTCTTAAGCTGCCTCATTGTCCGGGCAATGTTTTCAGAGGGAACAAATAATTCACTCATATTGCTGGCGCCGCGGCCTTTTGCATGCATCCAGAGGACATTATGTTCTTCAACGCCGAGTTTTGAAAGAAACCCGGAGATTTTCGGGATTTCCTTTTCATTATATTTATTAATTGCAGTTGATACAATTGGGGTTATTCCTATGCTTTTCAGCTTTTTTATACCTTCAACCGTTTTGTCAAAAGTTCCTTTCCCGCGCAGCTTGTCATGTATGGCGGCGCTTGATCCTTCCAGGCTGGCCTGGAGAAGAAGCCTGGGACCTGCGAGCTTTTTTAATGCTGCAATCTTCTCATCGTCAAAAAGCGTGGCATTCGTGAGGACAATCAATTCTCGTCTCCGGGTTTTTGTAATATAACGGATCAGCTCAAAGATGCCTTCTTTGATAAACGGTTCACCCCCTGTGATATAAAACCGTTTTACGCCCAGTTGTATCGCTTCATCAACAACCCGTTTAAACTCTTCGAGAGTTAGTTCTTTTTTTAACTGTTGCCCGGCGCTTACAAGGCAGTGCTTGCACCTGAGATTACAGGCAAGCGTATAATATATCCAGAGTTCGTCTAATTTATGGGGTGCAATCGCTTTACTCCTCCCCCCATATTCAGGTCGTTCAAACCGCATGTCGGAAACAAACTCAAGTAATCCGACCGCTGCAAGAAAGCCTGAAATCTCCTGCTTAACCTTCTTTTTATCGGATACCCCGTATTTCTTGAATACAGCATCCTGAATGTCGGACATTGTATGTTTACCGTCGCAGAGTTTGAGGATATCAGCCGCGGTATTATTAACACTGAGCCAGTTAGGAGATTTTGGATCTATAAAAAGAGTTATGCCGTTTTTTCTTTTCCTGATATATTCGGGGGAATATAAAACAGCATCCGGCATGAACGCTTTGAGGTCGGGATTTGCTACACTCCATTGATCAAGCTGGTATTGTTTGATTCTTTTTTCTCTTCCTGTATCACAACATGCTTTTGCCATTATTACTTCCTTCTTACATAGAAAATTGGGATTCTGCAACTGAAGTTTGCCGAACTTGATACGTTAATCTTACTTGAGACAATAGGTGAAAAAAATAAATTTAATGAGGGAAGCATATACCATTCCTAATAATAATATAAATTTAATTTAACGTTTTCTGCCTGTATAAGTCAAGATTTTCTTTTTAATTGCCTCATATTTCTCTTTTGGTTGTCTTTTATCTGCAGAATATTTGAGCCAAAACCCTTTCTATTGAGGAAATTTATCAGCCCACCCTCTTCTGTCTTTAACCGGGAAAAGACTACGGCCACTTAAATGAAAAACATATATTCTAATTATAACTATTTCAGGCAGAAATTAACAATTACAGCAGTCATAAATATTTTCCATCCCTTATCCTTCAGCAATTCCCGGTGAATTTGTAACGCATTGAGATTGCTTCGCTCCGCTCGCAATGACAGAAAGGATTTTCGAGATGTCATTGCGAGAAGCTTCAGCGACAAAGCAATCCTGCATCCGTTTTCACCGGGAATTGCCGCTTATCCTTACATGTTATTGATATAACATTAAGCTTGATGTTAGTATTATTTACACAAAAACGGTGAATTCTGCGCCCGTATTTTTAAACCTGCTGAATGACGGGTAACCATAATTAATTCTCCAATTATTTTTTTATATGAAATCAACCCCCAATAAAAAGACCGATCTGATTGTTCGCAAAAACAGGGAGCTTACGGCCATTCTCGAAGTCAGCAAGGTGCTCACTACGTCTTTTGACCTTGATAAAAACCTCCTCTCCGTAATATCGACCCTGGGCAGTCTTCTCGAGATGCAGAGGGGCTGCGTATTTTTACTTGATCCTTTATCAGGAGAACTGCGCATTGTTGCGGCGCACGGGCTTACAAAAAATAATATTGAAAAGGGGAAATACCGCATTGGAGAGGGTATTGTCGGCCGGGTGCTGGAAAAAAAGATTCCAATGGTGATTCCCAATATCGGGGAAGAACCGTTGTTTCTCAACAAGACCGGTTCAAGACCTGAAAAAGACGGGATATCTTTCCTCTGTGTCCCGATAATGCTGAAGAATGAAGTTCTGGGAGTTTTGAGTGTAGACAGAATTTATTCAAAAAAGCAGGGAGGCGTTGATGATGACCTCAGGGTTCTGAAGATTGTCGCCTCATTAACCGCCCAGTTTATTAAACTCTGGGAGAGCTATGAAGAGGTTGAAAAAGAAAAAGAAGATTTAAAGAGGGCGCTAAAAGGGAAATACAGCATTGAGAATGTTATCGGCCGGTCAGACAGAATGCAGGAGGTGTTTGAGGCCATTCATCGCGTCTCTCCATCAAAGGCAACCGTTTTTCTTCGCGGTGAAAGCGGCACGGGAAAGGAGCTGTTTGCGAAAGCGATTCATTATATGAGTCCCAGGAGCAAAGGGGCTTTCATAAAATTCAACTGTGCATCCATACCTGAAGGGCTTCTGGAATCCGAGCTCTTCGGCCATGAAAAGGGGGCGTTTACCGGGGCTATCGCCTCGCGAAGCGGCAAGTTTGAGCTTGCAAACAAGGGCACCATCTTTCTCGATGAGATCGGCGACCTTCCACCGACACTCCAGCCGAAAATTTTACGGGTACTGCAGGAAAGAGAGTTTGAACGTGTCGGCAGTGAAAAAACCATGAAGGTTGATGTCAGGATCATAACGGCAACCAGCAGAAATCTTGAACATCTGGTATCACAGGGAAAATTCAGGGAAGACCTTTATTACAGGCTTAATGTGATACCGCTTTTCCTGCCCCCCCTGTGTGACAGGGGAGAAGACATTCCTGTCCTGATCGATCACTTCCTGAAAAAGTTCAACCAGGAAAACGGGCGGTCCGTTGTTCTTGATAAAAGCGCCCTGCAGGTCTTTCTGAATTACAACTGGCCCGGAAATGTCAGGGAGCTTGAAAACACAATTGAAAGATTAGTTATTATGTCGCCTTCAGAGCAGGTCAGCGCCTCGGACCTGCCTGTTTCTCTGAGTATTCAGCGTCCTAAAAGTTCCGGCAAGTCGACATCGTTAACAGCGAATATCGGGGAAATTGAAAAATCCAATATTCTTAATGCCCTTGAAAAAACAGGCTGGATACAGGCAAAGGCAGCGCGGCTTCTCGGAATTACCCCCAGGCAGATAGGGTATAAAATAAAAAAATATGATATAGAAGAAAAAGTGGTTTAAGAGCGGGGTTATTTGCCATTAGTTTAGTATAGTCTGTTTATAAATCAAAACGATTTTTACTGCAATCAGTTAACTCCTTGAGAGTCCTGCGTTTTACAACAAAACCGCATTAAGCAATCAGCCGTAAACGCCCTGGATTTCATCCAGAGAGATATTAACTTTCCCGTGAAAACGGGAATCCAGTCTTTTCAGGTAGTTACATGTTTCCTGGATACCCGCTTTCGCGGGTATGACGACTTTTTACGAATGTATCAAACTTGTAGCGGAAGTTCCCCTTGAAAAAAACAAGACATATCTATCGAAACCAGTAATAAAATCAAGCAGTTTTACGACTTGCCTGCAGCTTCTTTTTAGTGGTTACTTTTACTCCACAGCAGGGCAATGATTTTGGCAAGCGAACATTTGCCGCATCCAATAATTGCTTAACTGATTCTCTGGGTTCCGGCACATCGTTAACTTTTATATGATCATTAATTATAAGCTCAGTAGCGCATAAAGAAGAAAGCTCATCTATCCCTTCCTGAACCGTTACATTGAAATCCTGCCACCTCATCGAAAGCTCTTTAACTATTCTGTAAGCGACCATCACTACAAAGGCGTGTGCCCGCGTTCGTGCTGCAAGACGAACGTGAATCGGGCGCAGCTCCAGCTCCACTGTTTTGCTGATACGAAATGCCGACTCCACCAATGCAAAATCCTTATAACGATTGTGGATAATCTCCTTGCTTGCAGCTTCTTTGGATAAATCAGTCTTTAGTACATAACACCCGTCCAGTTTTGAGTCTTCTTTTAAGACAGCATTGTCCACTGTCAACTCTATCTCTTTGCCGGATGCTGAAATTAATGCCCAATGTGATATCTTCAATTGTTTGCTTCGCTCACTCACCTTGCGGTGTGCAACCTGTACTGCTGAGCGGGGATGTTCTTTCAGGTACTGGTTTTGTTTTGCAATCTCTTTTTTCAATGCTTCAAGCCTGTCCTGTTTTGATTGCTCTATTTCATGTGCCCGCGCAGGATTCCTCCTCAGTACATATCTCACTCCCTCTTTGGTTTGCACTTCTGCGAGCTCCTGCTCGAATAAGTTTAATTGTATGACATTTACCCTCATCAGCTTCTCTATCTGTGGTTTGGTAATTGCCGTAATATAGTG
>DRDE01000321.1 GCA_011040095.1 Nitrospirota bacterium | reverse complement strand
TCTCTTGAGAAAATGGCGGAAGGTGATATACTGGAGTTGATATTTGACAACCCGTCATCCGGTGAGACCATAATCCAGATGTGCGATCAGGCCGGACACGAGATACTGGAAAAGAAAGAGGAAGGCGGCAAATTAATATATAAGATTGAAAAAGCATAAGAATCAGGAATGCCGGAACTATCTTTATAAAATAGTGGGAGGAGACGTTTATGAAAAATAGTTTATGGGTTATCATAATTATTGTGGTGGCGATTATTGCCTTTCTGGTTGGCTACAGCCAGCAACACGGCAAAATGAGCGGTCAGCCTGCTGCAGAACATGCCGGGTACGGAGCGCCATCAGGCGGTTATGGCGGCGGTTACGGAGCACCATCAGGTGGCTATGGCGGTGGTTACGGAGCGCCTTCAGGTGGCTATGGCGGTGGTTACGGAGCGCCTTCAGGCGGTTACGGACATTAAAAAAAATAGAGCCTATAAATTTGAAAGATCAGGCAGGTGTTAATAATGAAGAAAATATTAATTGCAGTAGATGAAACAAAAGGCACTAAAGATGCATTTGCAATATGCAGTAATTTATGCTCCTGCATACACCCCGATGCTATTGTGCTGGTTTTTGTTGAAAAATTTGAAGGCAGATCCTTGATAGATGAAATGCTGGGTGATGCGGAACTGTCTACATTAAGGGTAGCATTAGCAGGCACGGAATATAAAGAGGCATTAGATAAAAAAGCAGGGAGGATTCTGGAGTATTACAGGAAGGTACTGGAAGAAAAAGGGGTGACCACCGGAATAAAATCTGTAATTAAGTCAGGCCATCCTGCTGATGAGATACTTAAAACAGCCGATGAAGAAGATGTGGATATGATAATTGTGGGTTCAAGGGGCACAAGGACATCGCATGTATTCATGGGAAGCGTCAGCAGAGAGGTCGTCAACAGGTCAAAAATCCCTGTTTTAGTTGTAAAATAACGAAAAGCTCATTGATCCGGAAGAATCACATGGTTTACGGTGGTTCTTCCGTTTTTTTTTATTTATAGACCGCAGCAATATAGCGAGTTGAGAGAAATATTTTTTCTCCGTGGGGACACATGTAAACCGACCCCTGTAAATTGTTATTATATACATATGAAGTGCGCCCTTATCATACCTGCCTGGGTACCGGAAGAAATATTTTCATCAAAGGTTGCAGTCTCCCAGATCAATTACTGGCAGCCCCTCGGAACCCTGTACGTTGCCTCTTCCATTTTAAAGGCCGGTCACGATGTGAGGTTCCTGAACGGCGCATTTATGACACATGCAGAAATAAAGGAAGAACTCTCAGGGTTTCGTCCTGATGTAGTCGGTATTTACTCAACAACCTTTGGCTGGAAAAAAGCCGTTTTCACTGCAGCGGAAATCCGCAGGCAGGGGTTTCAAAACCGCCCCTGCATCATAGTCGGAGGTCCCTACCCTATAGCGGTGAAAGAAAAATGCCTTGACGATTCCCCGGACATTGATGCAGTAGTTACAGGAGAGGGCGAAATAACCATGGTTGAGATCATGGACAGGCTGTCCCGGGGGAAAAGTCTTGACAGAGTCGAAGGTCTCGTATTCAGAAGAGACGGAAAGATCATAAAAAACCCCTTGCGCCCTCTCATTACGGATGTAGACGCCCTGCCCTTCCCTGCGCGGCAACTCCTCGGCAATGCCATAAACTATTTGCCTCCACCGGCTACATATAAGAAAAAGCCTGTTGCCGTAATGATAACTGCGCGGGGATGTAACAGGAAATGCATTTTCTGTTTCCAGATTGACAAAGAAAGAAAGCACGGCGTACGTTTCCGCAGTGTCGGGAATGTAATGGAGGAAATAGAGCTTTGTTTAAGGCAGGGGTACAGGGAAATAAAATTTCTGGACGACACACTTGCTGCCGATTATGACAGGGCCATGCAGATAGCAGGGGAAATAAAAAGGCGTAAACTCAATTTTACGTGGTTTGCCTCAGCGTGTGTTCACCAGGTAGACAAGCCCCTGCTGAAGGCATTTAAGGAGGCCGGCTGCTGGGCAATACTTTTCGGCGCTGAAAGCGGGGTGCAGAAAAACCTGAACGCTGTCAGAAAAGGAATAACCCTTGAACAGACACGCAGGGCGGTCAGGACAGCCAAAGAAGCCGGGTTGATCGTACATACGCCTTTTCTTGTAGGCCTTCCGGGCGAGACATTTGAGGAGGGACAAAAAACCATTGAGTTTGCCTGTGAAATAAATCCCGATATTGTAAGCTTTCACGCCCTTACCCCCTTTCCGGGCACAGAGCTTTATGACAACATTGAAAAGTACGGCGCCATGTCCGGTGACCTCACGGATTACACGTATCAGGGCGCGGCCTTCATACCATACACAATGACGAGAGAAGAGATCGCATTGCTGAGACAGACGGGTTTGAGAAAATTTTATTCAAGACCCGGGTATGTTGCAAAAAAGATATTGGCAATGCGGAATATGAATGACCTGAAAGCCGCTTTTAAAGGAGTCAGGAGCATGTTCTGGCTCTGGTTAAAAGGCGGTATCTTCCGGCGGGGGGGAAGGGACGGCAATAAAAAACCTTAAAATTACAACCCGCTTAACTCCAAACATTCCTGCAGAAACAGACCTCCCCTAATGTTTTCTCACTGGTATGCCGATAATAACAAGCATAAAAACTAATCGGTGAAGTTGGGTTTAAAATTAATAATGGACAGTCTTGAAGGCAGAGATTCTTTTAATAATATTCGGCGTTCCGTCAAAATTTCATATTTTGTCGCGTCTATAATTCCTTTATCCCTGCTTGTTTATTTTTCCGTTAAATATGTCTATCCCTATGTCTCAGCCGGTGACATTTCGAATACTCCCGTAAATATCGTGATAGTGCTTGTGCTCGCTGTTTTTATGTCAATACTCGGACTGATCCTGACAACAAAGGCCACTAATTCATCCATCAAATCCGCACAGGAGCTTAATACAAAACTGAAGAGCCTGTTTGAAATCACAAAACAGTTCCGGGAAACCCTGCATCTGGATATACTGTTGAAGAAAATCATGGAATCCGCTATGGACCTGACTTCCGCTGAATCAGGTTCCCTGCTTCTTTACGATGAACAGGGCAATCTTAAATTTCAGGTGAACACGGGAATGAGTTCCCGGACTATGAACAACCGGATTCTGAAACCAGGGGAAGGCATTGCATCATGGGTTGCTGAAAACGGGACGCCGCTCATAATTAATGATGTATCAAAGGATAAGCGGTTTAACCTGGAATTTGACAACGAGACAGGCTTTAAAACAAGTTCCGTCATGTGCGTCCCGCTTATTAATTCCAATGAAATAATCGGCGTCATTGAGTTGCGGAACAAGAAGCAGGGATTCTTTACAAAGCAGGATGAGGCTTTACTTCACAGTCTCGCGGACCAGGCAAGTATATCAATTGCACAGAACAGATCTAATGAAAGACAACACAGTGATTTTATCCATATAACCGAAATTCTCGTTGGCACACAGGATTATATGGAAAACAAAAAAGGACATGGACGCAGGGTGGCAAACTATGCCAACCTGACAGGGAAACAACTGAATTTTTCAGATATTGCGTTAAGGAAGCTTTATTACGCATGCCTGTTCCACGACATCGGGATGCTGAAAATCGATATAACCGAACGGGGGGAAAAACAGAAAGTTCTGCATCACCCCAGACTGGGATATGACCTGATAAAACCTGTCTCCCTCTGGAGCGATTCAGCGGATATCATACTTTACCATCACGAAAGATATGACGGCGCCGGTTATCCTGCTGCAAAGAAAAAAGATGAAATCCCCCTCGGCTCCCGGATACTCTTTGTGGCGGATACATTCGACGTGCTTACAGATAAAAATTCATACAGAAAACCTCTCGATTTCAAAGCCGCCATTGCAGAGCTTGATGCCAATTCAGGCACACAGTTTGATCCGATGGTTGTGGATGCATTCAAAGCAGCTATTGCCGAAGCAGGTATCATCAATAAATAAAAAGCCTCATTTTATTACAGGGTATAAGTTATTCTGATGAAACCCTGAACATTTCATGTTAGAATAACCCGACATGAAAATACCCGAGCTACTTGCCCCTGCTGGCAATTTCGAAAAGTTAAAGACTGCACTCCATTACGGTGCGGACGCTGTTTATATGGGGTTATCTGATTTTAGCCTGAGGGCTAAAGCCGATAATTTCTCGGAAGAAGAACTTGAAGACGCTGCCCGGCTTGTTCATCAGAAGGGGAAAAAACTATATATCACACTAAACATATTTCCCCACAATAAAGACATCCCGTCAATTAAAGAACACCTGTTGTTTCTTAAAAAAATATCTCCCGACGGACTTATTATCTCGGATCCTGGAATAGTAGAAATGGCTTCCGGACTGACCCCCGAGATTCCGGTACATGTAAGTACACAGGCAAATATTACCAACTACAAAGCAGCCGGATTCTGGGAGAAGTCAGGCGCCAGACGGCTTGTGCTCTCAAGGGAACTTTCGATTGATGAAATAAAACGGATACGTGATAATGTATCCCTTGAACTGGAGTGTTTCGTTCATGGGGCAATATGCATATCTTACTCGGGCAGATGTTACATCAGCAGCTTTCTGGCAAACAGGTCGGGAAATCGTGGAGAGTGCACAAATTCGTGCAGATGGAGTTATGCACTCATGGAAGAGCAGCGCCCCGGTGATTATATCCCTGTATATGAAAATGACAGGGGAACGTATGTAATGAGTTCAAAGGACCTGTGCATGATTGAATATCTCGACAGGCTTGCCGATGCAGGAGTGGACAGCTTCAAGATCGAAGGAAGGACAAAAGGCATTAACTATGTGGCCGGGGTTATAAAGACCTACAGGGAAGCGGTCGACGCCCTGAAAACCAGGCCATACAGGATCAAAGAAGAGTGGCTGCGGGAAATATCGATGTTTTCGAGCAGGGGATATACAACAGGAATGTTCCTTGGAAAACAGCCTGATGCCGGATATAATCACGATGACGAAAATATTTACAGGATGAGCCACGAGTTTGTGGGCATCGTGCAATCCGTCAAAAACGGGAAAGCCGGAATCGCTTTAAGAAATAATCTTAAAACAGGAGACAGTATTGAATTCCTTTCAACCGGGCTGGAAAATAAAATTTTTAAAGTAATGGAAATATCCGATGCAAATGGAATCACCGTTGATTCAGGAAGAAACGAAGAAACGGTTTACATTCCCGTTGAGTGTGGGGTCAGGGAAAACGACCTGGTAAGGCGTCCCCTGAATTCTCTCTGATCATGGCGCATCTGAAAATAGAAAACCTTGAAAAATCATTCGGTGGTACACGGCATTAAAATGAATATTATTGCTGTCTCAGTCCTCAAGAAATTTTTGAAGGGAACCGGCCTTTATTGATATTCTGCCGTTTGAAGATTTTATCATCCCGTTTTTCTGGAATTTACTCATTGTCCTTATACATGTCTCAACAGTAGTTCCCACCATTTCGGAAATCTCCTGCCTCGTAAGAGGAAAATCTATTTTCCTGTAACCGCCGTCTTCAATACCCACCTTTTCGGACAGCTTAAGCAGCAGTGAAGCAACTCTCTTTTCAACCCTTTCGGTTGCTATATTTTTCAACATCTCATGGGCATCTCTCAGCTTGTCGCTGAAATACTTAACAATCTCAAGTTTCAGTATAGGGTACTCTTCCATAATTTTAATGAGATTGTTGCGGCTGATTCTTATAACGGTAGTGGATTCCATTGCCTGTGCGGATGCAGGAAAAGGCTTTTTATCCAGAACGGCAACACCGCCGAATATATCACCCGGTGACATGACCTCAAGTATAATGTCTTTGCCCATCAATGTATGTTTCAGTATCTTTACGCTTCCCTCACCCACAAGGTAAAACTTATCCGAAGGATCTCCTTCAATAAATATCGTTTCATTGTTTTTGTAACTTACCTCTCCGAAGAATTCGCTTATTCTCAATAATTCATCTTCCTTCAGAGAAGAAAATATCTCGCTTTTTTTAAGGGTTTCAATAATCATTCGGCTCCGCTTCCGTATGAATCCCGTATAATTTTTAATACTTTTTCCGCTTTTTCAAAATCTTCATTTCTGACAAGCAGCCTTACCTCCCCCATTCTGCCTATGTTAACGGGATACGGCGTGACCTTCAGTGATTTTACAACAACCTGAATATTTTCCGCTTCCAGAACATCCTTTACTATCTCTGCCTCTATCTCATCATAAGTAAACAGCAGTTCTGTCCATTCATTCATTTATATACCATTCCTGCAGATAAATTTATATGAAAATTATAACACGATTGTAGGTTTTTTAATTTACTCCGGCACCCCATCGTCCCCTTTGCTAAAGGGGGATGCAAGCAACAATAATAGTTTCTATAATGAGAGATTAAAACATCTACCCATAAACTTATCGTTCATCCAGACTTGAAAATGATTG
>DRDE01000320.1 GCA_011040095.1 Nitrospirota bacterium | reverse complement strand
CAGGGTTGCTGTTTCCAGTGCGAGAACTTTCATAAATGGCGGCTTACTGCTTTTTAAAAATGCTTTTAAGAATAGTAATTGTATTATCTTCCAGAGAAATATTGCTACCGTGAAACATACCCGTGCTTGTTTTCAGATTTCCGGCAATTATCAGGGTCGGCGTCTCATTAACACCGTATTCTTTTTGCAACAGGATTGCCTCTCCAACATCCCGGGCTTTATCCCCGGCCCTCAATCTGCGGCTGAAATCAAACCCAAGGCCTATTTTCGAACCGATGTCTTCCAGCACTTCAATATTGCCTATATCTCTCCGTTCAATAAAAAGAGCGCGGAATAATGCCTTCTTCATTTCCTCTCCCTTGCCCGCTTCCTCTGCCAGAAAATAAGCCTCTCCGGGCTTTGGCGAACCATTTCCCCAATAAACGGGAACTATCTTCCATTTGATCTTTTTGGGGAAGTTGCCTTTTATGACAGGAATTGATTTTTCAAATTTATAGCAATGGCCGCAATAAAAACTCAGGAATTCGGTAATCTCAACCTGCTTGCCGTCAAATTTAAATTCATGTCCGGGGAGCCGTGTATATATTCCCCTGACAGAAGAGTTTTCTTCCGCATAAGCAGAAAAAGAGAATAAAATTATAAGCAGCGGCATCATAAAAACTTTTTTAAAGATCATCTTTCTCCTCCTTTATTTCAATATCAGTGCTTGATCTTTTTGAGGTAAACCGGGTAATCAAAATCCGGGCTGTTGTCTTCCGTATGGCATTTTAAACAAACCGCCTTAGTCACGGGTTTCATGGGCCTGGAAAAGTCGTCAATATGTTCCCTATCGAGTCCGTGGCATTCTTCACACTGGACATTTGCCAGTTCCGGGGTAGTTTCAATACTGTAAAACCCTCCCTGTTCCCCGAACCCGACAGTATGGCATACTATGCATTCAGGGTCTGCCGACTTGCCTGCCTGTTTCAGGCTTGAAAAGGCGCGGGCATGCCGCGTCTTTTTCCAGCTCTCCTCAAATAGCCGGTGGCACTCTGCGCATTTAGCCGCGCCAAGGTAAGAAGTTCCCTCCGGGGGCTTCCCGGATTCCCTTAAAAGGCCGGCGACCTTTGAATCATAGTCATTCAGAATATCACGAACTCCCGGATATTCTTCTATGTCACTGCCGAGAAGCTGCCATCCGTTTTTATAATTCTTTACTTCTCCTCCACTGCCGATTTGAAGCGTAAGTATACCGAGTTTCTTCCCTTTCGGATAACCCGCCGCAATAATTGTCTCATTTATCGTGAGAGGTTCATCGAGGATTTCCCCGGAAGAGGTTATTATAACATCCCATCCTTTTATGAACCCGGCCTCGCGGACGGAAACATCCGTAAGAAGGATATTGAGCCTGCCCTCCCTGTAATTCTCAGGGTCGACACTCACATTTATCTTAAACGCATCCCGGTTCACTGAAACGGATTGTTCATACGGGGTCATGCTGGAAATAACCGGAATTTTATACTCGTTAATAACCGGGGGGAAAAAATCCTCTGGAAAACCCTTTTCTTTTTTCATAAAAGCCACTGCGTCATATTTCATTATCCCGAATGATTTCAGCATGGCTTCCGACTTCAGCCTCCCCTGGGGAGTATCCTTGTCCGTAAAATTACCTGCATCAACCAGTATCCGGGCAGACAGCTCCTTATTATGCGCGGCAAGATAGCCCGATATTCTCGCCACACCCCCGAAATCCGTTTTCGGAGAACAGCCGCACGGCTCAAGTTCACCGTTCATGCTGCCGGTGTAGATGATATTGAGCGTTTTACTTTGTCCGTAAATTGCCTGCGGGAGCAGAATTATTAACAACATCGGTATAAGCAGGGAAAGAGTTTTCATTAATGGTTCTCGCACGCATTTTAATAATTCAGTAACTACATTAGAGTCTGTGTATAAACTGCTGTTTTTTGTTTTTGTCATACCCGAAGTCTGTAGTCGGGTATCCAGAACTCACTGAAAAGACTGGATTCCCGCCCAACAGATCGCGGGAATGACGGCTCTATTGTTGAGTTTATGCACAGACACTACTTATGCAGGCACAACGGCTCAGAAGAATGACCTTATCATGAGCCTGGGCGGACAGTTATAAGCCCTGCCTGTTATTGCCGTTTTTTCAAACATGCTTTCTTTGCTGACTATGAGGACTGTGTCCGCCCCCAGAAGCGCGGCCTTGCTCTTTATCTCGTTCAGTGCGATTTCAACCTTCCGGGCCTTGGTCAATCCTGCGGAAGCCGAGCCTTTCACTGTGCCTTTGAATTTACAATTTTTGAATATTCTGACATTATCCACTATTTGAATTCCGTCCGGGCTTTTGGAAAGATAAGGGACACAACCATAGAGGCCGGTTAAAAGCATAACGATTAAAAACATGAATATATTTTTTACCTTCATGGTCCGTTTTATATCATGTTACGTTATTTGTAATAGTTCAGGTCCCTCTTCCTTTGCATTACCCTCAAGACCGAACAGGACCTTCCCCCTTTGGAAAAGGGGGGCGCTGAACTATTACCGTTATTTTTAACTATTAAAAATATTGTATCAAATAAATTGCATTTATTTTTTCTTTGCCGTCTCTTTTATCAGGGCCTGGCCGATAACATTTCTCTGTAT
>DRDE01000319.1 GCA_011040095.1 Nitrospirota bacterium | reverse complement strand
TGTAAGCGGGAAAACAACGTCCCTGATACCATTTCTCCTCCTTATATAATGGTGTTTGAAACCGAATCGGCTACGGGCGTAACAGGCCACTTCGCTTCTCCTGAAATGATGGGTAAGGGAACAACAATGTTTTACACAAAACTCCGTAAAGATAAATGGTACATGCCGGTGCAGTGTAACCACTGTGATAACGCCCCGTGTGTTCAGGTCTGCCCTACCGGGGCGTCATACAAAGATCCGGATGGTCTTGTGCTGATAGATTATGACAAATGCATAGGATGCAGGTACTGTATGACCGCATGTCCGTATGGCGCCCGAAGATTCAACTGGTGGGAGCCGCATGTGCCGAAAGACAGGATGAATCCACTTGTACCGATGCGAAGACACGGCGTTGTAGAGAAATGTACCTTCTGCGTACATCGTACAAGAAGGGGCAAGTTCACCCGGTGCGTGGAGGTATGTCCCAATAAGGCCAGGACATTCGGAAACTTTGCCGACCCTGACAGCAAGGTCAGGAAATTAATTGAAAATGAAAGGAACTTCCGCCTTAAGGAAGTCCTTAATACGGGACCGCGTATCTGGTATCTTACAAAACCTAAAAAGAAGAAAATGCAGTGGTATCGTCCCCTGCCTCCACCTTCTGATATCAGAGGGATAGTAAAATGAAAAACAAAAGCAGGGAATTTTGGATATTTATAGGAATACTGCTGGTCTTTATCGCCATCGGACAGTTCAACTGGATGCGTTATTTAACTCACGGCCCCGGTCTTTCCGGCTCAAGTGATGTGGTGCCATGGGGAATATATATATCCGGGCTGGCATACTTTATTGGATTAAGTGCGGGCGCAACGATTGTAGGATTAATGCACCACGCTTTTGGACGTCACGATTATGAACCACTTGCAATACGTGCAATTATTCTTGGGCTGGTCTGTGTAATCGGCGCCACACAATGCGTGCTGGTAGACCTCGGGGTCCCTTTCAGAGGTTTGAAGGTGCCCCTTATCCTCCATAATTTTACATCACTCTTCCTTGTCTCATCGTCGAGTTATTACGGATTTATGGCGATACTGAGCGCAGAACTGTATTTCTCAATAAAAGTGTTAACGGGAAAAGCGAGCCCCAGGCAGAAATCAATATCGAAATGGCTCGGGATTCTTGCAGTGCCGTATGCTCTATGGGTAGTGCATGCCTTTACAGGATCAATCTTTGGAGTAGTCAAGGCCAGGGAAATGTGGAACACCGCCATGCTGCCTGTTCATTTCGTTATCTCAGCTATTGCAAGCGGATTTGCACTTGCGATAATGGTAGCAGTAATAACCTCAAAGGCAGAAAAGCGGGAACTCCTTAGCAAAGAAACTTACGAGCATATGGGCAAGATACTCTGTTTCTTTGTTTTAATAACCGTGTTCCTTGACTTCTTTGACTATTTTATTATGCGGTACAGCGGAAAACTGGAGGCCATGGAAACATGGCATATAATAACTACCCGGTATATTGTTACGTTCGTCCTTAATATCGGGGGGCTGGTTCTTTCCTTTATTTTGCTGTTATTCAAAAAGTGGAGGACCCCCAACAGACTGCTGGTTGTCGGCTCAATAATACAGGTGGCAATTATATCATATCGTATTAACCTGGTATCAGTAGGACAGCTGGCCCCGTTATTCCCGGGTATGGGTGAAATACGCTATATCCCGACATTTTCAGAAGTAACAATAATACTTGGGATATTTGCACTTGTAATACTGCTATATACAATTCTAACTAATATTTTACCGGTAGAAGAAAAAGTCCATGAACCGGAGCATTCCGACTTTAAGCCCGGGCAGGTACTTTCACATATTAAACAGGAAAAATTAAATTCATGATAGATGGAGGTGAAAAAGTGAATGAGTCACTTGGCAGACTAAAAAATATTGATCACACAATTGTCAGTTATTGGGGTATCTGGCTGATCCTAGCAATTATATTTATTTATTCCGTAATTAAAATATTCGGTTTTGAGCCCCAAATCGCTGAGGAAATCGAGGCTGCGGAAACAAAGGGTGTCCCGGAGTTCGGCGAAGCGGAATATGTCGGCTCAAAGAGATGCAAGGACTGCCACTGGGAGAAGTACGATACCTGGAAGAACACATTGCATTCAAAGTTTATTCAGGGTGTAAACAAAAATACCATGATGGGCGACTTTGAGAGAAATAACAGGTTGATTACTAAAGTCACGGACCGGTCTCCAAAACATGCCGGAGAGGAAGTAACCAGCACGATGTTCAGGAAAGACAACAAATATTACGTGAAAACCATCGGACCTGACTGGGAACTCCACGATTATGAAATCATAAATGTAATAGGAATCGGAAGAAGGCAGAACTATCTGACAAAATTTCCTAACGGTGAATTGCATGTGCTCCCTGTTGAGTGGGACATCAAGAAGGAAAAGTGGGTCATGTTTAACAGCTTGGTACAGGATCATCCCGGCACTGGCGAATTCTGGAGCGACCCGGAAAATATCTGGCAATTCAGGTGCGGCGGCTGTCATGTTACCGGCATAAAGATTAACTATGATGAGATCAAAGATTCATTCGATACAACATGGGCGGACCTCGGAGTGGCATGTGAGGCGTGCCACGGCCCAGGGAGCAACCACGTTAAAGCTGCCAGTGAATATTTTGATTATGAGAAAGATACCATTGTCAATCCTTCGAAATTACCATGGAGGCTCAGGACGATGGTCTGTGGACAATGCCATAACTGGGGATCGAGCACTGCTGAAATATCCCCCACGAAAGATGGGTTTCCTGTTCGATATAGCTATCCGAAAGGGTTTAAGCCCGGAGAGGCGCTCTACCTGTATTATGGCAAGGAATCAGGCGACGGTAAGAAGCACCATCAGCAATATAATGAGTGGAACGAAAGTGAACATGCAAAAGCAGGCGTCATGTGCACGAACTGCCACAGTGTTCACCAGGAAGATGACACAAAAGTCGCCATGACAAAACTGGCTTCCGACAACCTTTGCATGGATTGCCACAAAACACTGCAGAGAAGGGCGGCTCACAGGATACATACATTCGGGAGTTGTGTGGCCTGCCATATGCCGAGGACTATAGGACACGAACATAGCCATACGTTTAAATTTATCTCCCCTGAACTTAGCTTGAAGGCCGGCGGGGTTGATAAACAGCCTAATTCATGCAGCAGTTGTCATCATCATAAAGATACCCCGCTTGAGAATCTTGTCGGATTTCTTGATGCTGCAAAGAAAGAGGATATGCCGAAGCCTTTTACAGTGCATATGAAGTACAAAACAACTGAAGAAAAAAAAAGTGAATAAACAGGAAATGGCAAGGAGGAGACGCGAGTTATGAAGAGAATAATTGCATATACAGTAACTTTATTGATAGTGTTTATGTTTATTTCATCTTCATATGCTGCGGAGCAATCCACGGACAATGCGCTTCCTTTTAAGATGCCCAATCTGAAGTCACAGTTTTTCTGCGGATATTGCCATATCCTGACCTATCCGAAGGTCATAAAAAAGGCCCATAAATCATGGCAGATTAGTAAGCATAAGGATGTTCCATGTTCTCAGTGTCATTATCCTCCGGAGCAGGTTGATATTGTAATCCCGGAGCATGACAAAATCCCGAGGGATGAAGCGACTGCCCTGGGGAAGAGGACGGACTTGGAATTCATGAAGACCGAGCTTGAAGTCCTGTCCAGGCTGGTAACAATCCTGAATATGGATGAGTCGGTGGTAAGGACAAAGCCGAGGATTGATGACCGGAGCTGTACAATAAAGTGCCATCTTAAGAGCGGCGAGGGCAAGGAAGGGGAGTTCTGGGAGAAGAAAATCGAATTCGTTGTATCTGAAAGAGAAGATAAAACGAAACGGATTATTCCATATGTCCATAAAACGCACTTCGATAAGACAAAGTGGGTTGAAGGGATGGAAATGCACTGTACTACCTGTCATCAGCACGAGACTAAGGATAAACATTTTGAGGTTTCCAGAAAGAAGTGTTTTCTGTGCCACTTTAAAAATGCCAAATTAAATGAAGGGCGGGCCAAGTGTTCACTCTGTCATGTAATTCCCACCAAGCCTCTTCAGAGACAGAAGAAGGAAGGCGCCCCGGTAAAAGAAGGTGAAAAAACGATAAACCACAAATCCATTGAAGCAGACGGGGTGGCATGTTCAAGCTGTCACGGTCATATGATAAGGGGCAAGGGACTCGTAAATAAGCAAAAGTGTTTTGAGTGTCATGACAACGAGGAAGCGATAGTAAAAGATGCGGCCGAGAAAAAGCTTATGCATGAAAAACACGTTGCAGACCAGAACGCGAGCTGCTTTAACTGCCATGATCCGATCGAACACAACAAACAGGCTGACTTCATTGACAATGCAAGGTTACAGTGTCAGGCCTGCCATCCCGACCATCATAAATATCAGAGAATACTTTTAGGTGGAGAGAAGAGACCCGGGGTAGCAAATATCCCCGGCCTCATGTCTGGCGTAAACACAAACTGCCTTGCATGCCATCTGGAAGAACGGATTATTAAAGGCGAGAGGGTTGCCCAGGGAACAGGCAAGGCCTGCGCTGCCTGTCATCTCCCGAAACATGAAGGCATGGTTGAAGAGTGGAAATCAAAGACTGCTTCCTCTTCAAAGGAGGCCTGGGAGATCGAAAAAGATGCTGTCGCAGCTATTGAGGCGGCAAAGGCTACGGCAACTCCGGAGCAGATAGAGGAGGCAATGAAGTTAATGGAGGCAGGCCGTGAAAATCTGCGTATTGTTGATTACGGAGGCGGGGTTCACAACAAGAAATACTCTATCACGCTCGTTGACGCGGCCATGAGCAGCTTTGAAGACGCAATAGATCTGTTTGCCGAAGAAGAAGACGAAGGAGAGGAAGAGGTGGAAGTGGACTGCGAATGCGTTGACGGTGAGCTTGTCTGCGCGGATGAAGACGCCAAAATAGAGGCTGAAGAATACGATTGTGAGTGTGACGAGGAAGGCGAAGTTATTTGCGGAGAAGGGGAGGATGAAGAGGAAGAGGGCGAAGAGGATGAAGAAAAGTAATTATAAGCAAATTTTTACTCTATGCTATAGTTATTGAAATATGAGAGAATATATTAATGAAAAAAGGAGGTAATCATGAATAAAAAGGATTCCTTATCCCGCCGTGATCTGATCAAGACCGGCAGTATTGCGGTTGCTGCAGTTGCTGCAACAGGCCTTATCCCGGATGAGGCGGATGCCAAGAAGAAAAAGAAAAAGAAGAAACTGCCCCGCTGGGCAATGGTCGTTGACCTCAGGAGATGTATTGGCTGCAGGGGATGCTGTATTGCTGACAAGGCAGAATATGGCGTAGCGCTGGGAAGGTTCAACACGGTTGTTAAAAACGTAGAGTACGGCAAATATCCCAGGCCGGAAAAGCACTTCCTGCCGCGCCTCTGCAACCACTGTGCAGGCGATCCGTCAAAAGAGTGGCAGGTACCGCCATGTGTTGAGATATGCCCTGAATCAAAAAGCGGGGAAAGAAAGAAAATGGGGAAGGCAAAATACAGGACAGGGGCGACTTATAAACGCCCTGACGGCATGATTTTGATAGACCCGTCCCTTTGTATCGGCTGCTACAAGTGTGTAGATGCCTGTCCGTATGGAGTGCGCTCCCCTGATCCCAACGTTACGCTGACCAGACCTGACAGGGAAAAGGATTTTGGAGTAGGTAAGTGTACTTTCTGCCGTCACCGTGTTGACAAGGGGATCACAACTTCATGTGCAAATACATGTCAGGGCAGGGCAAGGAACTTCGGTGATATAAACGACAAGAGGAGCAAGGTCTATAAACTTGTTAAAGAACATAACTTACTGAAAAACAGGGATAAGTCAACCCTCCTGCCTAATGAAAAGACAATGCCCCATGTATTTTATATTGACCCTGACGGGATACTGGAGAAATACAATAAGAAGCTCTCGAAAGAGACAAAAATGGCGGAGTTTAAATCTCAGTTTGAATAGGGATAAGAAATTATGAATTTCAAATTACGAATGATGAATGACGAAAGTTTTTAGAAAGGAGAAATAAAAATGGCAAATTTAACACGCCGGAACTTTATGAAGTTAGGCATGGCAAGCGGCGCTCTCCTTGCAGCCGGAGGAGAACTCATATCCCCGTCTCTTGCCGGCGCAGTAAAAGTAAAAATGGGCGGTAAGGATTTCAACTCCAAGACAAATGCCGAGAGAAAAGGCATTCCCACTGCCTGCTGGTCATGTGTAACAAGATGTGCGGCAATGGGATTCGTGGAGGATGGCAGGCTGGTCAAGATGGAATCCAACCCCAAGTCTATAAGGACCTTGGGTAAAATGTGCGCAAAAGGACAGTCAGGTCCCAATGATGTTTACTTCCCGGACAGAATACTTTATCCGATGATACGTGTTGGCAAAAGGGGGGAGGGTAAATGGAAAAGGATATCCTGGGACAACGCACTTGCAGAACTGACAGTACGTCTGAAAAAACTCCGCGACGATGGACATCCCGAAAAATTCATGTTCCATTACGGCAGGATGAAGGCAAGCTCCAGCAAACTGATAAAGAGTGTTTTTCTTGCAACTTACGGAACAAAAACAATTTCAGGACATACATCGATCTGCGAAGGTGGAAAATGGACATCCCAGGAGCTTACCTGGGGCAAGCACTATGACAACTGGGACTTTGACAAGACCGGGTTCGTACTGAACTTCGGCAGTAACGTACAGGAGGCCCATACCAACCATGTCCCGACATCACAGCGACTCATAAGGGCAAAGGTAGAGAGGGGAGTAAAGTCGGTAACCTTTGATGTAAGGTATTCAAACACAGCCGCAAAATCTGATGAATGGATACCAATCAAACCGGGAACAGACGGTGCGGTTGCCCTCGCCATGTGTAATGTAATAATGCAGAACGGTC
>DRDE01000318.1 GCA_011040095.1 Nitrospirota bacterium | reverse complement strand
GTGGGTTCATCGTAAAGAAGGATTTCCGGCTCCATGGCAATGGCCCTGGCAAGCCCGACCCTTTTGCGCATGCCGCCTGACAGCTCCGACGGCATTTCATTTTCAACACCTACAAGTCCGACCATCCTGAGCTTCCGGACTGCAACTTCCTTGATGTCCGGGGCGGTCATACGGGTGTGGCGTCTCAGGCCGAATCCCACATTCTCCCATACCTTCATGGAATCAAACAGGGCCGCTGACTGGAAAAGCATACCGAATTTTTTCCTGATCTCATTCAACCCGTTTTCATCAAGCAGCGACAGGTCCGTTGAATCGATCACTACTGTTCCCTTGTCGGGTTTAAGCAGACCGATTATATGTTTCAGGAGCACACTCTTACCCGAACCGCTGCCTCCGATAACCACGAGGCTCTCACCCTTTTTCACTTTCAGGCCGGCTCCGCGAAGCACATAATTCCCTTCAAAGGATTTATGTATATCCTTCATCTCTATCATTTGAACAGCCATGTGGACAGAAAATAATCCGATATAAGTATGGTCATAGATGAAAAAACAACGGCGCCCGTTGTTGCCCTGCCCACACCCTCGGCGCCTCCCCTTGTATAAAAACCCTTATAACAACTGATAAGCGTAAACGCAGCCCCGAAAAAACACGCCTTGATGAGGCCGTTGTATATATCCTGGACCTCGAGGAAATTCCATGTTGCCCTCATATAAGGCTTTGCATTAGCGCCTAACAGCATAACACTTACCAGGTAACCGCCTATTATCCCTACAATATCGGTCACTACAGTGAGGGCGGGAAGCATAATCATGCCTGACAGAAACCTCGGGACAACAAGGTATTTTACAGGGTTTACAGCCATGGCCTCCATAGCGTCTATCTGTTCCGTAACTCTCATTGTCCCCAGTTCCGCAGCAATAGCAGCCCCCGCCCGCCCTGTAACAATAAGGGCTGATAACACGGGGCCGAGTTCCCTGGTCATTGAAAGTGCTACAACAGTTCCGACAAGCCCCTCAGCGCCGAATCGTTTAAAACCCGTATAGCTCTGCAAGGCAAGCACCATCCCTGTAAATACGGCCGTTATCAGAACCACGGGAAGGGAGTTGACTCCTATTTCAAGCATCTGCCTCACAGTATTTGCTATTTCAAAAGGCGGTCTGACCATTGCCTTCAGAGTGGAAAAAAGGAGAAGGATTATCCTGCCGAGCCCCTGGACGGGTTTTTCCGTGACTGCCCCGATAAATTCGATAAGTTTAACAATCATCTTAGTAATAAAGCGCAAATCTTCTCATCCTTACATTCTCTATAATACTGAGAGCGATAAAGTTGGAAAGTAATGCCGTGCCCCCGTAACTCATCAGAGGCAGTGGGACACCTACAACAGGCATCATCCCGAGGGTCATTCCAACATTAATAAAAAAGTAAAGGGCGAACATAAATGTTACCCCGAGCGCAAGAAAACATCCTTCTATATCCCGCGCCTTTTTTGCGGTGTCAAACCCCCTCCATATAATAAAGAGATACAGCAAAAATAAAACCGAGCTGCCTGCAAACCCCCATTCTTCAGCAAAGATCGAAAAAATAAAGTCGGTATGATTTTCCGGCAGGAACCTGTAAGGTCCCTGCGTCCCTTTCATGTATCCCTTTCCTATGAAACCGCCTGAGCCTATGGATACCTTTGATTGTTGTATGTGATAGCCGACACCCTGCGGGTCGGCCTGCGGGTCTATAAATGCTATGATCCTCTGCTTTTGATATCCTTTTAATCCATCCCATATAACCTTGCCGGCAAAAGGCAATGAGATGAGAGAGATGATAACAACCGTCAGGATAATCTTTTTCTTTGCTCCTGCCGTAAGAACCATTGTAACAAAAATAAAGAGAAGTATTAAAGCGGTTCCAAGATCAGGCTGTTTAAGAATCAGTATAGCCGGCACAATAAAAAATACGCCGATCATCCCTGACAATTCCCTGAAACCAAGACTTACTCCCTGCTTAATGTCTGAGAGATAGCGCGAAAGAGCGATAATAAAAAATATCTTAAAGAATTCCGATGGTTGAAATGAGAGAAAACCCAGGTGTATCCATCTCCGGGCCCCCATACCTGTTCTGCCTGCGACAAGCACTATAACCAGGAGGATAATGCCGAAGAAAAATATTAAATAAGCAAACTTTATAAACCACTTATAGTCAATGCTTATTGAAACAATAAAAACAATCAGGCTGAGCAAAAGCCAGTAAAGCTGTCTCATATAGAAGGTCTCCTGCGCAGCCTCAAGCACCGGCCTTGTTGCGCTGTAGATTGTCATTACCCCTATCAGGGACAGGACAACAGCCACAAAAAGCATCCCCCAGTCAAAATTATTTATAAGCCTTCTGTCAATCATATCTCATTCCAAATATAACCTACTCAGGTTTCACCCTTTGCTAAGGGGGGAAATAGATGAGTAGTTACTATTTAGAGTCTGTCCATAAACTCAACAATTAAGCTGTCATTCCCGCGGTCCTTTGGGCGGGAATCCAGTCTTTTCAGTGAGTTCTGGATACCCGACTACAAACTTCGGGTATGACAAAAATAAAAAGCAGCTATTTATACACAGACTCTATTTAGGTTATTATCCTTTACGGTCTTTATAGTACGCCTCAATTATCCTCTTTGCTATCGGGGCGGCCCCTGTGCTGCCGTGTCCGCCGTGCTCAATAATTATAGCTACGGCTATCTGCGGGTCATATCCGGGCGCAAACCCGATAAACCAGGCATGATCCTTATATTTCTCGGGGATTTCGTCCCCTCTGGCAACTCCCCCGATAACCTGGGTTGTGCCGGTCTTGCCTCCGATAGCGACCAGGTCGGATTGCGCCAGCCGGCCGGTTCCACCATCGTCTTTGACCACATCCAGCAGCGCTTTTCTAATAAACCCGATGTTGCCGGGACTCACATGCACAACACTCTCTGTTATGGCCTTTGATTCCGGGCGCATCAATAAATACGATTCATACAGCCTGCCGCCGTTGACCACAGCAGCCATAAGCCTCGCCATTTGAATAGGCGTGGCAGAGAGATAGCCCTGGCCTATTACGGTATTAAGTGTTTCACCCTTGTACCATGCTTCTTTCTTCACATCAAGTTTCCATCCGGAAGTCGGCACGAGTCCGGAGACCTCACCCTCAAGTTCAATGCCCGTAGGCCTGCCGAGACCGAAACCGAATGCGTATTGGGCGAGTGTGTCTACATCAAGCTTTTTGGCGATTTCATAGAAGTAGACATCACAGGACTCGACAATCGCTTTATGAAGGTTGACATTTCCATGTCCTCCCCATTTCCAGCACCGGAATATTCTCCCGAAATATATCGATCCTTTGCAGTAATAATTCGTATCCTTTGTCACAATCCCTTCCTCAAGGGCTGCAATAGCCGTTACTATCTTGAATGTCGAGCCCGGCGGGTACCGGCTTTGAATGGCCCTGTTTAATAACGGCTTCCGGGGATCGTTAACAAGCCTCCTCCAGTCGCCTGAATTTATGCCTCTTACAAAAATATTCGGGTCAAAGCTCGGGGCGCTGGCCATTGCCAGGACTTCGCCTGTATCAGGATTTAACGCCACCACAGCCCCCGCCTTTCCCCTGAGACTCCTCTCAGCCTCAACCTGGAGGTTAATGTCTATGGTGAGCCTTATATCTTTGCCTTTGACAGGCCGCTGTATTCTTACAACTTTGATAATATTGCCGAGCGCGTTAACCTCTATGATCTTTTTCCCGGCAATGCCCCTTAACGTATCATCGTAAACTTTCTCAATCCCGAACCGGCCCGCAAATGTCCCCCCCGGGATATTAGCGTATTCCGAAGACCTTAACTGCCGGGGGGTGAGCCTGCCGAGATAACCCAGGACATGGCTTGACGAATGTCCGTATATATACTGTCTGCCTACAACCACATCTATCTGCAGCCCCGGAAAATCAATCCTTCTTGCCTCTACTTTTGCGACCTCTTCAAATGAGACATCCTGTTTGAGTGTGACAGGCTCAAACGGCCTTGCAGAAGCGCCCTGAAGCCT
>DRDE01000317.1 GCA_011040095.1 Nitrospirota bacterium | reverse complement strand
CTGGACCTTCTTCACCCGTTTTGAGCCTGCCGGTGATATCTACGGAAATAAAACCCGCACTCATCGTTTTCATACACGCTTAAGAGAACCCGTGGTTTTTGATTGCCGGATGAAACCATGGTATCCCCCGGTGCTTGAAGTGGATGAGAAAACCAGGAAGACAGTGGATGAAAAGATAGTGGGCATATTGCCTGCACAGTGGCGTTAGAAGGAATATAATTGTTCACGGTTGGCGATTTACAGTTAACGGTTGAAAAAATATAAAACTATGAGGAAATTATCGGCGCTTCCTGTGAAGCTCCGGAAGTATGGAGAAAACCGCGAACCGTGAACTGATAACTGTGAACGGTTTTTTCTTTAAACGCAGGTTTTCAGGATATGAAAAAACAACAGCCCCATACAGTTCCGAAATCCATAATCTATGGATTCTTTCTGCTCGGTCTTTTTTCAGCGATTGCATTCAGGATAATTATAGTTTTTCAGCACATTGAGCCTTCATGGGTAAGACCGGTATGGTATGCAGGCGTCCTGGGATACCTGGTTTTCTTCCTTTACAGGTATTCAATTTCAAAGAAAAGAAAGAAGGCCATAACAGAGTATGGGTTGATAGAAAAGATGAGAGCCGATGCTTGCCTTTCGGAAGAAGACAGGGCGGTTGTAATATATCTCCTGTCATCAATCAAGAAATCCATGGAAGATATGAATTACTACATCATATTCATACTCTCCATACTGGCGATAATCGGCGATATTATTTTCAGTTTCCTTCTATAAAAGCGGTCTCCCGCTTCTCAATATCTCCCGGCCGGTTCCGCTCAAGTCATTTAAAAAAATACCGATAAGATATATACGGGAAGGAGGGTTAACTATGGATGCGGATGTGCCTTATTGTATTGGAAGATGCAAAGTTTGTCCATATTATGAGTCTTGTCAAAAAACCAGCCGGTATCTTGAAGAGGAATACTAATCACAAAAAAGGGTAGAGGCCTCTTCTCTATATATTCTCCATTTCTTTTTTGTGCGTGTATCTGTCATAACGTCCTTCTTTTTCTTTTCCTGAACAGCTTGACACTTTGGGCGCCCCCTTAGGCTTTTTTATTAAGTTGAGTCTTTTTAAATAAGTAAACATGTTTAAAGTTTATGCCGGGGTTCCAAGTTTATTAATGAAATAACGTAAAAGTACTACATTGACCTAATTAAAATTATTAGGGAGTTGAGAAAATTATTGCAAATTAAAGTATAATAGAGCGAATCCAAAATGGAACATATCAGGAAAACATTCACTTCAGTCATTGTTTCATTTATGTTGTCCCCCCCTGTATTAGTTATCGTTTCATTTGTTTTTCCCCTTAATGCTCACGAAAAAGAACATTTTGTAATTGCCCCTGCCGATCTTCCGGCATCAGGGAGCGTTATAGAAGGTTTCAAATCCGGAAACTCAAACCCGGATATCATAGCCGGAGATATGGAAATCGACAGTTCAAATAAGGAGTCAAGTAATGGGAAAGGCAATAATACTGGTTGTCGAACATGAGGCAATTGTAGCAGAAGATTTACAACGGCGACTGGAGCAAATGGGATATAACGTGCCGTGCATAGCGGCCTCGGGAGAAGAGGCTGTGAAGGGTACTCGCAGGCACAACCCCGACCTCGTATTAATGAATGTTTTGCTTGCAGGACCAATGAACGGGATCGAAGCTGCAGACCGTATTCGCTCGACTATCGACATTCCCATAATATATCTCACTGCATATGCCGATGAAGAAATCCTTGAGCGCGCAAAAATAACCGAACCGTTCGGATACCTCATCAAGCCGGTTAGTGACAGGGAATTGCACAGCAATATTGAAATCAGCATTTACAAGCACCGGACAGACAAGCAATTAAGTGAAAAGGAAAAGGGGCACTCTACAGTACTCAGCAGTATCGGTGATGCGGTAATTACCACGGACACAAAGGGGAATATAAGATTCATGAATCCCGCAGCCGAATCTTTAACCGGGTGGAGCAATAATGAAAGCGCAGGCAAGCCGGTCGAAGACGTTTTTAATATAATCAACGAGGAAACAGGGGAGCAGGTTGAGAATCCCGTGCAAAAGGTTATGAAAACCGGTATGGTTGCCGGCCTGGCAAATCATACTCTCCTGGTTACCAGGGATGGAACACAGATTCCGATTGATGACAGCGGGGCCCCCATAAGAGATGAAAACGGTCATATCACAGGTGTTGTTCTTGTGTTTCACAGCATTGTCGATCGTAAGAAAGCGGAGACCCTGATTCTTCAGGCAAAGCAGGATTGGGAAGATACATTCAATACAATTACCGACATGATCACTGTCCATGATAAAGACTTCAATATCATCAGGGCCAATAAAGCAGCCGAGAAATTGCTCGGCCTGCCCCTGCTGAATGTTAATGACACAAAATGCTTTAAGTATTATCATGGAACCGAAGCGCCGCCGGGGGGATGCCCCAGTTGCCAATGTTTTGAAACCAGGGAACCTACTGTCTTTGATATCTTTGAGCCGCATCTGAATATGTACATTGAAATCAGGGCCATTCCCCGCTTTGACAAAGACAATCATCTGAATGGGTTAATCCATGTTGTCAGGGATATAACCGAACGTAAAAAAATAGAAGACGAGATAAAAAAAGCAAAGGTCGAATGGGAAATAACTTTTGACAGCGCCAGTGAGTTAATAATACTTGTTGATAAAGAGTTGAAGATTTCAAGATGCAACAGGAGTTTTGCGGAATTTACACACAAACCGATCCGTGAGATAACAGGCAGAAAATGCTCTGAATTCTTTCCTTGCGATATGATACGGGATAATAAAACAAAGCCGGCATCAATGGCCGAGATACAGACGAGATCGGGACATTGGCTGTATTTGAGCGCTTATTCGATTCTTGATGACAAGGGCAATTTCCTGCACACTATCATTATAGCAACCGACATAACAGACCTTAAAAACACTCAGAAGAGACTTTTGCAGTCCGAGAAGGAGCTGAAAAACAGGGTCAGGGAACTTGAGGATTTTTATGATATGGCAGTCGGCAGAGAGCTTAAGATGAAGGAGCTGAAATCTGAAATCGCAAAATTAAATGAAAGACTCTCAAAGGAAAAAGAAAATTAATCTGAAGGAAGCAGCGCTTCATTCCCCGATTATCTTGACCAGCACCCTCTTTTTGCGCATTCCATCAAACTCGCCGTAGAATATCCGTTCCCATGTGCCGAAGTCGAGTTCCCCTTTTGTCACCGCCACTACAACTTCGCGGCCCATTACCTGCCGCTTTAAATGCGCATCACCGTTGTCCTCCCCTGTGCGGTTGTGCCGGTATCGGGAAACAGGTTCATGCGGCGCAAGTTTCTCAAGCCATGCTTCATAATCATTATGAAGACCTGTCTCGTCATCATTGATAAAGACTGAAGCTGTTATATGCATTGCATTAACAAGTGCTAACCCTTCCCTGATGCCGCTTTCCCCCAGGCATTCCCGTACCTGGGGGGTGATATTAATGAATGCGCGCCTTGCCGGCACATTGAACCAGAGTTCTTTGCGGTAAGATTTCATGAGACCTCCTGATTTTTAACTTTTAATTTTAAGAAAGAAGCTATCATTCCAGCAATCTTCCCTGCCGCTTCCTCCGGGGTTTCTTTTTCAGTATCGATTATCAACTCCGGTTCACAGGGCTCTTCATAGGGGACATTTATCCCCGGCACCGGCCTGCCTGCCTTGCCTTTTTCATATATCCCTGCCGGTGCGGCATGAGTATCGGGCCTTGTCCTTTCCCGCTCCATGCAGAGGGCAAGGGGACATTTAAGATAAATTTCATAATAACCGGGAATCAATTTTCTTGCAAGCCGTCTCCATGATTTCCTGTGGCCCGTTGCATCTATTATTACGTTGTGGCCGAGATCATGGAGGATTTTTGCCGTATAAACGAGCGCCCTGTAAACATGTTCTCTTTCTTCATCGGAATAGACGGGATCGGGTGTGACAATCTTCCGGAACTCATCCATACCGAGAATAACCGAATCAGGGATTTCCTCTTTCAGCGCTGATGCAACAGAGCTTTTCCCGCTGCCCGGCAGCCCTGTAATCCATATAACAAAAGCCATGTCTTATATTATACTGAATTATTACCTTAAATCTTAAGGTTCCGCATCATGTACAAAAAAATTCTTTTCAAATTTTTTTTCTTCTGGTAAAATGTGCTATGCAATCAAACGGCGCTGTCAGCAAAAGACTCCCTCTTATCCAGGAGGCCGACCTCAATGGAAAAGTAGTCCTCGTAAGGTTTGACCACAATGTTGTAAAAAAGGGTGTTATAAAAGACGCGTTCAGAATTGATAAAACCATAGGCACGCTTTATTACATTGTTGACCGCGGCGGAAGGCCGATTCTTATGACCCATGTGGGGAGGCCAAGGGACAAGAAGACCGGAAAGATTACATGCAGCCCGGATGAATCCGTAGAGCCGATTGTCGATTACTTAGAGCGCAAGCTTAATACGGAGTTTTTTATTCCCGAATGTGAAATCAACCCGGAACTCGGTATATCGGGTATCGGGAATTCAGTATACCGCGCCATCGGAGATTTAAAAGACAGGAAGATCGGGGGCATATATCTTCCGAATACCAGGTGGTTCCGCGGCGAAGAAGGGGAGGGATTTTTCAGGGACAACTTTGCCGTAAATTTATCGGATATTGCGGATGTTTATATTAATGATGCCTTCGGTTCCTGGCAGCCCCATGTTTCAACGTTTGACATCACAAAGTTTATTCCCTCATATGCAGGTTTTCTCATGCAGCAGGAGATTGAGAACCTGAATTATGTAATAAACCCCGACAGGCCGTTCCTTGCAGTTATCGCCGGCTCTAAATACGACACAAAGATAGGCCCTCTGTATGCAATATATAACAAGGCCGACCATTTAATCCTGGGAGGGGTTTTGTATAATGCCTATCTCTGCGCCAAATACGGCATTTCAATCAGGGGTATCCCGGAACAGGACATCAAGGCCGCCAAAGAACTTGTCAAATCAGATGAGGAGAGACAGAAAATCATCGAGCTTCCCTATGTAGTTGAATCGGATATAATGGAGGGAAAGGTCGAAGGCAAATACAGAACCGTATCGCTTGATGATTTCAAAGAAGGCGACCGATACGGATATATATTAGACATTGACCCGCAATCTTTTGCAAATGAGAGGGTCTCGGAAGCGATACTGAATGCAAGCGCCATTTTTGTTAATGCGGTAATGGGATTCACTCCACATTTTACAGCGGGTTCAAGGGCGCTTGATGAAACAATAGATAAAAACAGCATGGCGTTAAAAATGTATGGAGGCGGGGACACGCTCCAGGAGTTCAAAAATCTGTGTCCGGGTCTGTATCTATCCATCCTGGACAATGCGAGGTATTACTTCTTCACCGGCGGGGGCACGGTGCTTACCGCAATAGAACAGGGCAGCCCTTACGGATTAAAACCCGTCCAGGCATTGATGGAGAATAAAGTGCGCGCAGGAAAAATAACATCGTGAGAACCAAACACGGGATTTTTCTGCTAATCGCCTTGTTTCTGGTTTTTCCTTTTTCTGAAGCATCTTCATTTGAAGGCCCCCTCCAGGTAAAAAACCTGTATCCCATATTCCTTCACACCGGCCGGCCGTATACGGAAAAAGCCGCTGCAGAGAATTCCATGTCTTACAGTCTTTCCCATTCAAGTACGTATACGGTAAAGGAATCCGCAGAATGGGTGATTAACCTTGATATGGAAATCACGGAATTAAATTTCAGATACCGCAGGATTATAAGCGACCTTTTTGAATTCGATCTTGATATTCCGGTGCTGATATTCAGCAGCGGGTTTATGGACGGTTTTCTTGACGGCTATCATGATACTTTCGGCTTTGCCGACTATGGAAGGAGTAAAAGGCCGCATAACGAATTTCTTTACGAGGTCAAAAGAGACGGAGTTTTAATTGTAAAAGGCAAAAGCGGGACAGGGTTCGGTGATATCAGGCTTGCCCTGAAAAGCCCCCTGGTGTCTTCAGAGGATTTCAACTTAAGCATTAAAGGCGATATAGATATCCCCGTCGGCAGCGCTGAAAAAGGTTACGGCAACGGAAGTGTGGATACCGGGGTCTCCGTCATGCTGGATAAAAGGATTTCCGGCAGTACCATGACATACTGGAATTTCGGCGCCGTATTTCCGGGTGATCTCAAGGGATATGAGACAGTGGAATTAAAGAATTTTCTTTACGGCGGGGCGGCGATAGAGACAATGCTGGATAAAAACCTGAGTTTTCTTATACAGCTTTCAGGGCAATCGGACATATACCCTGAGACAGGGGTGGCAGCAGTTGACGGCAGGGCTTACCTTATTGCATTCGGCGGCAGGTATTACAAGGGAAAAAGAAGTTTTGAGTTTTCATTGACAGAGGACCTGAATACAACAGGGGCGCCTGATTTTATAATAAATCTCACATATAAACTTTTATTATAAGTAAGTGCTGTGCAGAGGCACAAAGGCACAGAGCGGCAAAGGGACAAAGTGAAAAACGAAAAATTAATTCATGACTGGATGGTCTCCCACCTGAATGAGAGGCTTTCAAGAGATTATAATGATATCAGGATAAATCTTGAGGGAGAGAAAAATGAATTCAACGGCCATTATCCCGACCTTATCCTTGGAAATCACGGCCATATTCTCGCGCTTATGGAGGTTGAGACTGAAGGCAGT
>DRDE01000316.1 GCA_011040095.1 Nitrospirota bacterium | reverse complement strand
TCCTGAAAAGCAGTTTTTTGTCATTCCCGTGAAAACGGGAATCCAGTCTTTTCAGGTAGTTACATGTTTCCTGGATACCCGCTTTCGCGGGTATGACGACTTTTTACGAATGTATCAACATTTGCTGATCTATATTATCTTCTGCAATTAGAATGTTCATATTGTCCCCTCACATAACAGATATTCTATAGAAACTACGTCATTAATACGCTATAATTCATAAATATCTAATAGGGGACATTCTATATAGAGTCTGTTTATAAATAGCTGTTTTTTATTTTTGTCATACCCGAAGTTTGTAGTCGGGTATCCAGAACTCACTGAAAAGACTGGATTCCCGCCCAAAGGACCGCGGGAATGACAGCTTAATTGTTGAGTTTATGGACAGACTCTATATAGAATCGGATTTTCGGAGTTATGTTGATTTATTGGTTGAAGAGAAATTCATATATCAACGTGCAATTACAATGCTTGAATTTCTCTTCAGTTACTCAGCTTATGTCCCTTCGTGGGGGTTATTATGAAACACGACTCAGGGGAAGTCAAGAAAAAATCGTCAGTTTCAGCAAGGACTTTGAGGAAGAATTCCGTGCTGTAGTTCTGTCACATGGTATACCTGAGGCAAAGGCGGAGTGGTATGTGAAATGGGCATTTTTAGAGGCTGCTGTCTTTGTCAGGCTAATGGCGTTTCTTCTATTAATTACCTACTGCAAAATAAGGGCGAATCTTTTTAAGTTTTTTGGGGCCAATTCCTTTGACTTTGAGCAAATCATCCGCATTTCTATATGGGCGTCCAGCAATAATTCTTGCGGCAAGAACAGGGCCGATCCCTTTGATAGACTGAAGTTCTTTTTCTGTGGCGGTATTTAGGTCAAATAAACCTTCCGGGGATTTAGCTTTCTCAACTTGATTTTGTATTTCCTGCAATTCTTCCTCTTCGCTACGTTGTTTGGCACGAAGTTCAGCAATTCGCTCAGGATTACTCTCCGACCAAATGCCAATGCGTTTTAACATGGCTGAGGTCTCTAAATCACGAAGTCTTTCGACCATTTCATTCCGTGTTATGCCGTTGGGCGTTTTCCTCCCTATTCCGCGAGTACGGGCAACACCATTTTTAACAAGTAGACTCGCTAAATCATTTCCATTAGACGTAGTGATAAATGCATATACCCGCCCTTTGGATGATCTTCCCATCGCATTTGCAAAGGCTGTATGAAGTGTAAAAGGATTGGCAAGGATACCCTCAACAAAAGTTTTTGCTTTGTTACCGAAGTGAATAGTACGTGCTGTGTCGGATAATCCAAAGTAGCGTGTTTGTTCTCGTACCCGCCGTGCATCACTCTTGAAACTGGTGGAAGTTTCAGGACAGTCAACATAATAAAGTCTCACATGGAGGAGTTTTCCATCGGCGTCCACAAGAAAGCTATCTCCATCATTTGCCGAATTGTTTATCAATCGTGCATTGGAGAACATCTGCAACTCAGCAGCATTTAATGAAAAAATTCCTGCAAAGGTCAATACTGCTGTAAGAAGCAGGGATTTGATGGATAATTTAATCAGGCTATTCATAGGCCTTGATATTAAAATAATCATTTTGTATAAAACTTTCATCAAGATCAAAAGCTCCTGCCCCCGTGCATCAAATCCAGGGACACATCCCCTGTTTTCTTGTAAAGAGGCCGCTTGTTGGACAGGCCTTCCCGGATAATAACATATAACTGTGCCGCTAAAAAACAATCGCAGCATTTACCCTGTCTAAGGATACGACCGGCACGGTTGTCTATCATTCAAAAATGAAGTGCTTCATCAGGATCATCCTGTAAATCCCGTCAAAAATCCTTTTTTTGAATTCCACGGTGCAAACTTCAGCAGTAACAGCATCCCCGGAATTGTGATTAAAGCGCACGCTATAAAGAAGCTGAACCATCCCATGTGCTTGGCCAAAAAGCCGGTTGGCGCTGATGCCATAACCCTTGGCACTCCCATAAGACTGGTCAGAAGGGCGTACTGTGTGGCGGTAAATTTCCTGTTTGTAATACTTGCCATGAATGCAACATAGGCAGCAGTTTCCCATACCGCCGCTCAGATTTTCAAAACCGATAACAGCCGACAGGACAGGAACACTATGACCAATACGCGCCAGCACAGCAAAACCGGCAGGTGAGTGGGGTCTGATCTTTCCAGGCTGTCCGAGAATACAAATTAGCAAAATATATTTTCAATGAAATCAATAAGTTGCAAACTCAAAAACAACGAAAAAAGGAGTTCTCGGACAGCCTGTTTCATCGTGACAAATGTTGATGTTTTATCAATAACAGATTAGAATAATCAAAAGTAAATATCATTCAAAAGGGGACATGGTAAAAATGGCAAGATCGCTACGGATTCAGTATCCCGGCGCAGTATACCACATAACCTGCCGGGGACAGGCCCATTGTATTTTCCATGAGGCCTTACGCTAAACTGACTGAGAAGAACATCACCTTTCTACCACTATATTTTGCATTTTCTGCTGCCGGCGGGAGTCAACTTGATCGTGAAACACCCTAAATTCATGTAATTTATCTCTATGTTTTCAGGGAAGCCAACGATGCTACTAAAATGGAAAACCATACCTCTCTTCGTATCCTTGACCTTCCGCGACATGCACGCAGAGCAGAATCGTAGTCCAGGCTCCTATGTTCACAAACCTTACAAGCCGCCTTATTTTAAACTTGACTTTAAGAATTCTCCTGTTAAAATATAAGTATTATGATTGATAAGTTAATAAAGCGGGCTGTTTACCGGGACTTATGGGATGATCTTGGTCGAGAAGATATAGCTTTTCTAATCGGTCCGAGACAGTCAGGGAAGACAACCCTGATGAAGATTCTTCAAGACAACCTGGGCAAGGAAGATAAACCAACCCTGTACCTCAGCCTCG
>DRDE01000315.1 GCA_011040095.1 Nitrospirota bacterium | reverse complement strand
TGCTGAGGCTCATTTCTCTCGTCTCTTCCGACTGCCTCAAAAAGCTCTTCGAGAAAGGCGGTCCCGTTCTTTTTACCCAGGAATCTTGCGCCCTTTGAGAGAAAGTAGGCGTTGCCCTCCGCAGATTCTGCCGGCTTCGCATATCCTACAACAAAAAGAGGTCTTCTTAATGAAAGCGCTGTTTTCGCTGCCTCGTACGTGCCGCCTTTCAAGCCTGATTCTATAACAACAACTGCGTTAGACAAACCACAGATCGTCTTGTTGCGTTGCATAGCATTGCGTGCAAGCCACGGCAGTCTCGGCATGTACTCAGAGACAACAACATGATTATCTTCGGTTATAAGGTTTTTCACATCACTCTTTAGTTTAAAATGCAAAATACCTTCTGCCAAAACAAACGTTGTCTCACCTCCGGCTTCAAGTGCTGCCCTATGCGCTGCAAGATCAACGCCGTGTGCATATCCGCTAATAACATTTACTTGTCGTTTCGCAAGCTCACGTGAACATTCTGTAGCTACGGCAAGACCTTTGTCCGAAGCCTTTCGAGAGCCGCAGAAGCCAACCGCTTTTTGCTTAAGTATGTTTAAGTTGCCTTTGACAAATAATATCAGAGGGGCGTTTTCACCGAGGGTCTTTACGAGCCTTTCAGGATAGCTTTCACGACCTCTAACAAGAATCTTAATCCCCTTATCCTCAAATTCTTTTAGCAACTCATTAGATTTATTAAGTGACTCTGGAATCTGTTCAGCAATATCAGATTTTATTCCTAAATGCATTATCATGTCTTTAGTAGACATTGAGGACAAGTCAACCAGCCCGCCTTGAGACGAGAAAGAACTAATAATACGACTGATCCCTTTGGGGCCAAGCCCTTTTGTTAGTAATAGAGCTAATATGTCTTTTTCCTGAATCATTGGTTATCAGTATCCCGCCACGATTTTACACATGCCAACCCCAAAACCTTTTTTGCACCGTGCTTTTTTAATAATTTTGCTACAGTCCACATAGTAAATCCAGATTGATACAGATCGTCAATGATAATAATCTGTTTCCCTTCAACATCGCCATTGATCTCTATTGCTCCTCTTAAAGCTTTCTTTTTCTCATCAAGAGTGAGATCTTGCATCCGCGGTGTCTCTTTCACCTTTCGTATCATAGAAGCACAATCCTTTTTCCCTGTTGTTTCCGCCAACTCTCTTGCAAGTTTAATAGGCAAATGGAAAGTCTTTGAAGGATTCGGTGGGATCGGCATAACTATTCTGGCTCTTCTATATATTGGATGGATTTCACATAAATTAGCAAAGGTCTCCACTAGTTGCGCACGGGCATCTGCATCCCGATTTTCCTTTGCGTTATGTTCGAGGTTGCCATACGTTGTATATCCTACATCATGCGTTATGAAATCTTCCGCAAGATTATAATCCAAGGCGAAGCACATATCTAATTCATCCTCAAAATATGGATCAATATTCTTGCTCTTTCCAAGGAGGACATGTTTCTTAAAGATATCAAGAAGCTTTCTCACTTCTTGCTCCTCTTCCTTAGTTAAATCGAGGCTTGCAATACATGTTCCACTTGGTTCATCCCTGAAATCAAACTCAATTTCAGGAAAGTACTCTTTCAAAAACGGGGCATAGGTTTCGCACATCCAGATTTGAAGACGCCACTTGTTGTCTCCCACCCATCCAAATTCATATTTGTACATTTGAGCCCGCGAAGCCATTAACATCCTTATCAAATAGACTTTAAAATTGCATCTGCCCCTAAATGGTAATGTTCAACTTTTACTAACGGTTTCCAGCCCAAACGTGCTGGATCTTGTATAGTATGAATTTCAGGAGTTGAAGCACAATTAAATACTACATAGAGCCAATAGTCTTTCTTCAGCCGTTCCGCAGTTTTATATTCGTTAGTTGTCAATGCTATTTCACCAACTGCTGCTCTGCCTTTCACCTCAATAAATCTAACCTCGGTAAATGTCTTTCCATCCTCCGGGTGTGGCTTTCGGGAAATAATGTCAAACCCACGGTTCTGGTCTGCAACGTCCTCAACAACCCATCCCCGGCTCTCTTCATATTTTATGGCTTCTTGCATGGCTGTTTTCTCAATCTCTTCATCCCTGACCATTGACGCAAACCGGGGTGATGTTCTTTCTGGATGAGGTAGTACCCATGCCCTGCCAATATGCTCAATATCGCCTATTACAAAATGGCCTTCCATATGGAGTTCATCCCTGCGGTTTTCCAGTCTGTGATTAAGATCATCCAATTTATTTTCAGCCTGTTTGATTGCCCCTGCAAGTTGTGGCGATGTATCGCCCTGATTATCCCGTCTGTCGGTTAATCCGGCAAGATGAAGATTTTGCCTGTTAATCAATTCATTTAAGGATATCTCCATGTGCCGGGAAATTGTCTCTATCTCTTTTTCACGCTCACTTTTAACCTCATCGAGCAAAGGCTTGAGGGCTTTTTCAACAAGAGCCAATTCCACTGCTTCGCGTGATGGTAAATGAGTGTCATCAGGCATTTGCGTTTCAGCAGGAGCTATAGTCAAATCAAGGAAGACGGTTGGCTGTCGAACATATAAACTACCTGAACTATCAGATTCTACGGCAAAGAGTTTACAATGGATAGTGTTGCCTCTGCCGTCTTTAATTGACGCGCTAAAGACATCAACCCTGTAAGGGTCTTTCCGGTGCAGATCATAAAAGACTGCGCCACGTCTAAGGTCATCTCTTACTCTGTCTTCAACATCTTCTCTTACAACCTCAAAAAGCGGATGACCGGGTGTAACCCATTCAAGTGTTGCATCCGCTTTCAGAAACTCTTTATCAAAGACAATATGCTTATACTCTTTACCGAGTTTTCCAAATCTTGGTTCGTTTTTTTCACCAATGGAAAGCATTGTGTTGGGTTTTATCATGTTAAAATTATACTGCATTATAGGAAATTCATCCAACGAATAAATATCTTAGAAGCAGGCTCGGAGCGCAGCTAACGGAAAACCGAAGGTTTGCAGGCTGAATACCGAGACTGCAGGGATGGGTGATAAATATTCATCAAGGTCGGATCGACTCTCCGATTCTGACGAATCTCCGACAATACTCAACTTTTGGTGCGTCCTTTACGCCGGCATAAGGCGTAAGGGTGATGAATATTGAAGGTGGTGGCTATTTATGTTTTTAAAGATAGTTGTTCTTCCGCTAAGGGGGAAAGCTGGCTCCCTCCTTCGCTATCGCTTCGGCGGGTAAACTCCGCTTTAAAGTCTGCTTGTCCTGAACGGTATCGAAGGAAGCACCGAGACGGCTTTGGGTGGTCGGGGAATACGGCTTTCTCCCGATTTATCGGGAGTGCGGACGAAGCCGAGCCCGCCTGCCGGCGAGGCAGGCAAAAACACCCTGTACAACATTGTATACAGGGCAAAGCCGATAAAAAATCCTTCGACTTCTCTCAGGACAAGTTTGGGATTTACAAGAATCTTCAGGAATGTAATTAATTAAGTATTGTGTCCCCGGAATTTCAGGTAGTTTGTGAACAGGGGACCTTATAGGTTATGTTAGAAGGACTGATATGAAGAGCATTTTGAAACTCGGAAGTTACACCGCAGTTATTGTCCTGATTTTTTTCTCCCTGCAGGGGGATGTCCCGGGGGGACAGGAAAATCTCTCTTCTTCGATGGCAACGCATTTAAAGGAACAGTACTTTGATGATCTGGACGGGCTTCTGGACAGACATTATATCAGGGTACTGACTACATTTAACAAGACCAATTTCTATATTTCCGGCAGCAAGTTTTACGGATTTGAATATTCCCTTATGAAAGATTATGAAAAATTCCTCAACAAAAAGCTGACGCGTAAAGACCTTAAAGTGGTTCTGGAGTTTATCCCCGTGGAGCGTGACCGGATCATTCCGG
>DRDE01000314.1 GCA_011040095.1 Nitrospirota bacterium | reverse complement strand
TTTTCGATGAAAACAGGAATTCCATTTAAGAGCCGTAATTCGACACAAACGTATAGGTTATTGTAGACCTCCAAACAACTAAATCAAGGAGGATACACAGTGGCCAAAAAGAAGAAGAGGACAGCAATGCGAAAGATAAGAGAAATTTTAAGGCTGCATTTTGACAGCAAATCAAGCAACCGGCAGATAGCGGATGCGCTGCAAATGTCAAAGACAAACGTATATAACAGTCTAAGCAGATTTAAAGAGTCGGAGCTGACATGGCCGATTCCTGAAGACATGCCGGACACAGAACTTCAAGAGGGCATATAAAGCGAAAAACCCTTAAAGGGAAAAGAAGACATACTGCCGGATGTTCAGTATATACAGGAAGAACTGACACGACCGCATATGACCCTGGAGCTTTTATGGAAAGAATATGCACAGGACAATCCGGAGGGGCTGAGCAGGAGCAGTTTTTACCGGCATTATCAGAAATACCGTAAGGGCCTGTCAATCAGCATGAAAGTAATCCATAAGGGAGGGGAGAAAGTCTTTGTAGATTATAGTGGAGATGGGTTGAGATATTTCAACCGGGAAGAGGGCAAGTGGGAAGAGGGCAAGTGGGAAGAGGCAGGGTTTTTTGTAGGCAGTTGGGGAGCCAGCAGCCACACATACGCCGAATGCACAGCCAGTCGGAGTGGTCAGGACTGGGTAAAGTCCCATATACGGGCAGTGGAGTATTTCGGGTGTGTGCCGAAGGCATTTGTCCCTGATAATTTAAAAAGCACCGTAACAAAGGCAAACTTCTATGAGCCGGAAATCAATGCATTATATGGAAAATTTGCCCAACATTACGATACAGTAATTCTGCCTGCCCGGGTACGCAAACCCCGGGACAAACCGGTAGTGGAGAGCAATATCCTTCATCTTCAGCGATTCATCTTCGGTCGTCTTCGTAATCACACGTTCTTCAACCTTGCGGAGCTTAACCAGGCAGTATGGGAAGCATTGGAACTTTATAATGACCGACCCATGCAGCAATACAAAAAATCCCGCAAAGAACGCTTTAAACTGCTGGATAAACCCTACTTTTAAATATATTCTTAAACTTCACACTCTGGTAGGAAATTTTCAGCTTAGTGGGTGGTGTCGTGTCTACGCTCTTCAGAATTATCTGTAATGCGTAGACACGACACCACCCACCACCCAGCTATGGAAAGTATTAGTTACCTTTATCTGTATATCCTTTATTTCTCATAACCTGATTAACAAATTTTCCGGCAACTTTAACATTTGCAACAGTTCTGTTATAAGACGTACCCTTTTCATCATAGCTGACAGTTTTTCCTTCAATCAGATTACTCAAGTCGTTTCTTGCCTTGGCACCGCCTTTTGTTCCAATTTCCGGAGCTCTTACATTAGCAAGACGAACTGACTTTCCGCCTTGAATTTTAAAAGTATCTCCATCGATGATTTTTGTAACTTTTCCCTTTGCCATTTTTATACTCTTTTCTCAGGCATCATATACCTAAGCCTTAACATATTCACTCAATACAGGGCGTACCTTGCTTATCAAATTGCGTAGATGTGTATATGGAATCAACTCTTCATACTGTAACCTGCCAACAACAATTGCAGGATGTATACCGAGTTCCTGTGCAAATGAGATAACGACATTTCTGGAAAAATATGGTTTATTCTGCTTCACAAAAAGCTTAAAACTATCCGGCGGGATCAGCATGTCATGTGCAGTATTGTTGGCTTTTTCTTCAATTTTGTTTTCCGGCTCACCAGCTATATCGTTGTCGATGTAGCTAACATTATTCCTGTAGCTTTCTAATAAATGAGCAAGTTCATGCATCAAGGTAAACCAGTAATTATCAGCTCTGTCCATTCTCAGAGATATAGCAACAACCGGCATCTTATTGTCAAGCCAAAACGCAGCCCCGTCTACACGAGTCTGAGGTAAATGCGGTATAAATACAATGCGGATTCCTAATTTACAGAGTTTTTGGGGAATTTGACCGGTCAATGTATCACTCGCTGAGAATCCGGGCAATTGTTTAATAGATTGCTTAAATTTATTCGGATCAAATTTAGAACAGGACATTTTCCTTGCCTCTATTTCTGCCTTTCTCACCCATGCCATGAGTGCCGGGGTATCAATAATTCTACGAAAATTTGTTGCTATTGAAGGAGGGGTCTCTATATCAGAAATACCAAAGAAGTCCATAACTTCTGCTTCCAACCGGCTGATTGATTCTGACGCCTTTATCCAGCCGCGCTTTATCAATTCTTTTACCGGAGCAATACCGTACAGTTTTGCTTTTCGTGAAACAATATCCACCTTATGCTGCCCCTGATGCAGCATGTCCAGCCGATAAGCTGATTCAAGATTCAACCAGAATTCCGGGGAAGTCTTAAATGCTTTAGAAAAGAGAATGGCAGTTTCCGGAATAATTGCCCTTTTTCCTGCTATTATTGCGTTAATCGCCTGTAAAGGCTTACCGGTAATTTCTGCAAAGTCTCCCTGGGTCCAGCCGCGCGCATCCAGTTCTTCCTTTATTATTTCGCCCGGCGGTATTGGCCGAAACGGCCTTTTTTTATCTTCCATTTTAATCTCCATAATGGTTATTAATTTCTATTAACACCAAAGTCTTCCCATCTTTATCTTTTTCAATTGTTAATATTAGTCTCCATCCCTTATTAAGCCTTATGGAATATTTATTCCTTTCTCCTCTCAACTTTTCAAAGTGCAGGCTTTTTAAAGCTCTTAAATTCCGCTCATCCAGGACTCCTTCAATAGTCCTTACCCGCCTTATGAAAACATCCACTATGCCCTGAGGATATCGTTCGCTTCCGGTTCCGTACAAATAAAGCTTTTCAAGCCTGAAATCGTCAAATCTATATCTCACTAATCATTCTCCAGTTATTATAATCATTGCTTGTTAACTTGTCAACTGAATTATATATTTAATGTGATAATTATTATACAGGAATATAATTATTATTTAAAGGGATTTATTGAGGCTTGATATGTTTCCTTAATAAAAGCCTTTTTCATTAATAACTCCATCTATATATTACCCCTATTCTTTCTTATTGAATCGTAACTATTCAGGTAGGCACAAAGTGAAAAAAAGAATGAAAAACTTTTCTTGTATTTCTGTAACCCTAAGTGCCTATGTGCCTTTGCCACTTTGTACCTGAGTAGTTACTTAAACTCTGTAAAATGGTGTTTCAGGTTTTCATCGGTACAATCGATATTAACAGCCTGAAAATCGGTGCTAAAATAGATGAATAGCTCAAAATTTATGACTGGAAATGGCTATGATGACATGCTAAAGAGTTTGTAATAAAACCTCGTTTGTTTTAGGATTAACCTGACATGTTATAATTAAATCATCATGGGGATGCTTTTAGATATTCAGGAATCTGTCCGACAATAAACTGTTTCTTCAGGAGCATTTCAATGGCAGTCTTGATGTCAAAAGCGCATGGCCGCTCAATATTGTAAACGCGATAGTCAAATGTGTTAAGAACTCAGATGATATCTCAAAATATTATTTGAGTCTATTAAGACAGTAATGATATTATTATTCATTCCTCGGTCATTGCGGGGAGTCGGATATTAACATTAGAACGGAAAGATTTTACAATGGAAAAAATACTCATCGTAGAAGACAAGGAATCCATGGCCAGGATGCTTAAGGAGACCCTGGAGACAGAAGGTTATAAGGTGGTGATTGCAAAAGACGGCGCCGAGGGGATTAAGAAGGTAAGAGAGAGTAATGTGGACCTGGTGCTTACGGACCTTAAGCTGCCCGGAAAAAACGGTCTTGAAGTGCTTAAGGCATCAAAAGATGAAAACCCTTTAACCCCTGTAATCGTTATGACTGCCTACGGGTCTATTGAGACTGCCGTTAATGCCATGAAATTAGGCGCATATGATTTCATAACAAAACCGTTAGACACCGATTACCTGCAAATTCTCATAAAAAGATCGCTTAAAAACCAGAGACTCATCACTGAAAATCTCCTCCTCAAAGATGCATTGTCACATAGCGTCGGCATGCCGAATATTATCGGCAAAAGCAGGGGGATGCTTGAAGTGGCTGAGAATATACGCAAGGTGGCCCCCGCAAAAACAACCGTATTGATCCTTGGAGAATCGGGCACAGGCAAAGAACTCTTTGCAAGGGCAATCCATGATTTAAGTCCAAGGAAAGATCACCCGTTCGTCCCGATAAACTGCGCGGCAATACCCGGAGAACTCCTTGAATCCGAACTGTTCGGCCATGAGAAGGGGGCATTTACCGGGGCCGGGGAAAGAAAACTCGGGAAGCTTGAACTTGCGGACAGGGGCACGGTTTTCCTTGACGAAATAGGCGAACTGGATATTGCCCTGCAGGCAAAGCTGTTAAGAACCCTGCAGGAAGGAGAAATAGACAGGGTCGGAGGCACAAAATGCATCAAGGTGGATATAAGAATCCTTGCTGCAAGCAACCGGAATCTTGAGGCGGCGGTCGCGGACAATGCTTTCAGGGAGGACCTTTATTACAGGTTGAGTGTCTTCCCGATTATGATCCCTCCTTTAAGGCAGAGAAAAGATGACATACCCGCGCTGGTTGAACACTTTATTTCCAAGTATTCGGCGGAGATGAATATCACACACAAAGATATAGCCCCGGATGCAATAGAAATATTGAAAAACTATTCATGGAAGGGCAATGTGAGAGAGCTTGAAAACGTCATAGAAAGGGCGCTTATTCTTTGCGATGGAAATGTAATAACAAAAAAGGATTTCAGGCTGGCTTCCGCCGGCTATCCAGGCGGAACATCATGGGAGCCCGCATTGGACGGAACACTTGACGAAGTTGCAAAGGCGGCCCTTAAAGTCGCAGAGTCCCGAAGGATAAAAAGGGCTCTTGAAGATACCCACGGAAATAAAACCAAAGCCGCAGAGATACTTAAGGTCAGCTACAAGACTTTACTGACTAAAATCAAGGATTATAAAATAGAAAGCTGATATTTTGTGGATTGTCTATTCCCTTTTAACCGCGTTTTCCCTTGCTACAAGCGATGCCTTGACAAAACGCGCGCTTTCCTCCGGGGATGAGTATTTTATAGCATGGGAGCGATTGTTATTTGCCCTGCCCGTTCTTTTGATAAGCCTGTTATTTATAGAATTTCCCCCTCTTGATAAAACCTTCTGGCTGGCTACATTATGCGCGCTTCCATTGGAGATAACAGCTATCATCTTATATACAAAGGCATTAAAGTCCTCTCCCCTGAGCCTGACAATGCCCTTTCTTGCATTAACCCCGGTGTTTTTAATTTTAATGTCATACCTCATCCTGGGAGAGCGTGTTTCAAAGGAGGGAGCCGCCGGGATTATCCTCATGGCTGCAGGAAGTTACCTGCTCAACATTCACAAAATAAAAAAATCCTTACTGGAGCCCGTAAAGGCGATATTCAGGGAAAAGGGATCGGTTATGATGATTGCAGTTGCCTTTATTTTCAGTTTTACGTCTTCACTGGGGAAAATGGCTATTGAACATTCATCACCCGTTTTTTTCGGGGCATTTTACTTTATACTCGTGTTTCTTTTATTTACACCGATTGCTGTTATGAAAAACAGGGGGGGAATCATTATTGCAAAAAAGGATATCATTCCCCTTGCGTCTATCGGGGTTACCTATTCATTGATGATTATCTTCCATATGCTTGCAATGAATCTTGTCAATGTTGCGTATATGATCTCCGTTAAAAGAACAAGCCTCCTTTTCAGTATCCTTTACGGATGTTTTTTGTTTAACGAAGAAAGAATTGCCGGTAAAGCGATCGGAAGCGTGATTATGTTATCGGGATTTATATTGATTGTTTTTAGCAAATAGTGTCTGTGTATAAATAACACAAATACTCAAAAGCATGTCATTCCCGCAAGCGAAGCGCGCCGGGAATCCTTCTTAAAGAAACGATTCCGGACAAGCCGGAATGACGGAAAAACAACAACTATCTGAGTTTATACACAGAATTCAGAACGTTGGCAATACAACAAAGAAATATGTTATTCTTTAGGGATGGGAGATAACTATTTTGTATAAAAGTATCATCATATGGGTCTTGTTCGGTTTGATGATGATCCTGGTTTTCAATCTTCTCGAGACATCCAAACCGCAGGAAGAAATGATTTTTTCGGATTTCATGTCTGAATTACGGCAAAATAACGTAGAAGAGGTAACGATAAAAAAACCTGAAAACATGATCATCGGCACCTTGAAGAACGGCCTGAATTTCAAAACCTATGCGCCGGACTATCCCGACCTGGTAAAGGACCTGCAAAGCAAAGGCATAAGAATCAGCGCAAAGCCGGATCATACACCGTGGTATATGAATGTGCTCTTTAATTTCGGACCGATAATTCTGCTTGTATTTCTCTGGGTATTTTTTATGAGGCAGATGCAGGCCGGCGGCAACAAGGCGCTCTCATTCGGCAGAAGCAAGGCAAAGCTCATCTCTGAAAAAGGGATAAAGGTTACTTTTTCCGATGTTGCGGGCATTGAAGAGGCTAAAGAGGAAGTGCAGGAAATCATCGAATTCCTGAAGGATCCTCAGAAATTCCAGAAGTTAGGCGGGAAAATCCCGAAGGGTATCCTGCTTGTGGGACCTCCGGGCGCAGGCAAAACTTTGCTGGCAAAGGCCATAGCAGGCGAAGCGGGCGTGCCGTTTTTTTCCATAAGCGGCTCTGATTTTGTAGAGATGTTTGTCGGTGTAGGCGCTTCGAGGGTCAGGGACCTCTTTGAACAGGCAAAGAAGAGCAACCCGTGCATTATATTCATAGACGAGATAGACGCCGTAGGACGCCACAGGGGAGCGGGGCTTGGAGGTGGGCATGACGAACGTGAACAGACACTGAACCAGCTTCTGGTGGAGCTTGACGGTTTTAACCCGAACGAGGGAATTATTGTGATTGCGGCAACCAACAGGCCTGATGTACTTGACCCAGCGCTTTTAAGGCCGGGCAGATTTGACAGACAGGTTATCGTCCCTCTTCCGGATGTAAAAGGCAGGCATGAGATAATAAAGGTCCACAGCAAAGATATCCCTCTCCACGATGATGTAAATCTTGAAACCCTTGCGAGGGGAACACCGGGATTTTCAGGAGCAGACCTTGCCAATCTTACAAATGAAGCTGCCCTGCTGGCAGCGAGACGCTCCAGGACAAAGGTTGAAATGATAGATTTCGAGGATTCAAAAGACAAGGTCATGATGGGCAAGGAAAGAAAAAGCATGATAATATCCGAAGAAGAAAAGAACAATACGGCACACCATGAAGCAGGCCACGCACTTGTCGCAAAACTGACTCCCGGGACCGACCCCATTCACAAGGTCAGCATAATCCCGAGGGGAATGGCGCTCGGCATTACGCAGCAGCTGCCGATAGATGACAGGTATACGTATTCAAAAGAACATATTTTAAATACACTTGCGGTTCTGATGGGCGGAAGGGCCGCGGAAGAGATCGCCCTTGGACATCTCACCACGGGCGCGGGCAACGACCTTCATAGGGCCACCGACCTTGCAAAGCAAATGGTCTGCGAATGGGGGATGAGTGATAAATTAGGCCCATTGACCTTTGGGAAGCGTGAAGAACAGATATTCCTCGGCAAGGAGTTTTCAAAGCAGAAAGACTACTCTGAAAAGACGGCGGAAGAAATTGACGGTGAGATCAGAACGATTGTCGGCGAGAGATATGAATATGCAAAGCATCTCCTGATTGATAACAAGAAATTGCTTCTCAGCCTTGCCAAGGCGCTGCTTGATAAAGAAACCATGGATGCTGCTGAAATAGATGCAATTGTGGAAGGCAAAAACAGTTCTGCAGGGCCTGAAGCAAAGGACGGTCCGGCTCCGGCCGCAGAAGAAGAAATTAACCCTGAAAAGGATATAAGCACAACTTCCGAATCAACGGCATAATTTTCAGATTGAAAGTATATCCCGTAACACACGCCGGATGAAACTCGCCTGGAGAAACTTCCATTTCGACTTTTCGCAGAGAACCTATGTCATGGGTATTCTTAATGTCACCCCTGACTCCTTTTCCGACGGGGGAGCATATTTCAATAAGGACAGCGCTGTTGAACAGGCGCTGAGAATGCAGGACGAAGGCGCTGATATTATAGATGTCGGCGGGGAATCCACAAGACCGGGCGCAGGGAAAATTTCCGTTAAAGAAGAAATTAATCGTGTTGTGCCTGTAATTGAAGCGCTTGCAGGGAAAGTAAAGGTCCCGATTTCAATCGATACTTACAAGGCGGGTGTTGCAGAGGCGGCTATTCAGGCGGGCGCTTCAATCATCAATGACATAAGCGGCTTGCGGTTTGATCCTGAGATGCCGGAAATTGCAGCGGGAAACAAAGTCCCTGTCGTAATAATGCATATCAAAGGCGCGCCGAAGAACATGCAGAAAAACCCGGTTTATAAAGCCCTTATCCCCGAGATAATTGATTATTTGCACGAGGGGATCAGGATTGCAGGAGACGCGGGAATTCCCGATAACATGATCATCATTGATCCGGGAATCGGTTTCGGAAAAACCGTTGGACATAATCTTGAGATCATTAAACGGCTGAATGAATTTACGGGATTTGAAAAACCGGTGCTCTTAGGCCATTCAAGGAAATCATTTATCGGCAGGGCGCTCGGGGATATCCCTGTTTCAGAAAGACTTGAGGGTACGGCGGCGGCAGCGGCCATCGGGATATTCAATGGAGCAAACATCATCAGGGTGCATGACGTAAAGGAAATGGCCGGAGTGGCGAAGATAGCCGACGGGATAAAGCGGGGTTTTATGACCTGTCTATCGTAATGCATCAAAAACCTCACCCCCTCTCAACCTTGCCGGCGACCGCCTATGTATGTTTTCGTAATCCCCGGTATATGTTGCGCATTGCCGGAGAAATTGGAATTGCTTTGTAATTGCCATGTTTTTTTGTTATCATTTCTTACGCCTGAATAAATCAACTGTCTTATCATTAAAGGACATTATGAGGACAATATTATGAGTTACATTGCCGTTATAGGGGCCGGGAGCTGGGGAACGACACTTGCAAATCTTCTTGCTGAAAAGGGAAATGATGTGTCCCTCTGGACATATGAACAAAAACTTGCAGACGAAATAAACCGCACAAACATCAACAGCGTATATCTCCCCGGAATTCCTTTATCCAATAATTTAAAAGCCACTCACAGCCTGCCGGATGCCGTTAAGGATGTACAATACATATTGAATGTTGTGCCGACCCAGTTTACACGCTCTGTGTTCAGTGAGGCAGCGGGCTTTATTGCTGATGCTGCTGAAATAGTCAGCGCTTCAAAAGGTATTGAGCACGGCACCCTGATGACTGTATCGGCAATTCTTAAAGGGTTGACCGGCCGGCGGATTTCTGTTTTATCCGGGCCGAGTTTTGCGGAAGAGGTGATAAAAAGACTTCCCACTGCAGTAACAATCGCCTCGGAGGATAATGATACGGGTTTGCTTCTTCAGGACTTATTCAATACGGATTATTTCAGGGTTTACACCAATACCGATGTGCCGGGTGTTGAGCTGGGAGGGGCGCTTAAAAACGTGATGGCTATCGCTTCCGGCATTTCCGACGGTCTCGGCCTTGGCGCAAGCACAAGGGCGGCGCTTATAACGAGGGGACTGGCGGAGATGATCCGGCTCGGTGTGGCGATAGGCGGCAGGGAAAAGACATTCGGGGGATTGAGCGGGCTCGGAGACCTTGTGCTGACCTGCACAGGCACGCTTTCAAGAAATTATACGGTCGGGTATAAACTTGGACGGGGAGAAAAGTTGACCGGCATACTCTCAAACATGAAAATGGTTGCTGAAGGTGTTGCCACGTCAAAATCGGCATATGAACTATCGAAGAAGCACAATGTGGAGATGCCTATCATAGAGCAGATATATAAAGTGATTAACGAAGAGAAGAAACCTGTTGATGCCGTAAAAGAGCTGATGGCAAGAAGTCTGAAGGCGGAGTATTGAGAGACCGGCCGGAAATGTTATGGATAATAAAAAAATAAAACAGATTCTGAAATCGGTTGAGGAAGGCGCGGTATCCGTAAAAGACGCCTTCAGTCAATTGAAGCATTTGCCCTATGAGGATATCGGTGTTGCAAGGGTTGATCACCATAGAGAACTCAGGCACGGTATCCCTGAAGTAATATTTGCCGGGGGCAAGGAGCGCAGGGATATTAAGGCAATCGCCGATTCAATGCTTAAGAAAAGCGGAAGGCTTTTGATTACCAGGGCAACGAAGCCGATATACGAAGACATCAGCGCCCTTTGCAGGCAATATAACAGAAAAGCGAAATATTATGACAGGTCGGGCGTAATTATGGCCGGGGAGAGCAGGAAAAAGACAGGGCTGGTGGCAGTGCTCTGTGCAGGCACTTCGGATATGCCTGTTGCAGAGGAAACTCTGGCTACAGCCGGTTTCCTCGGCAGTAAGGTAGAGGTCGTAAATGATGTCGGGGTTGCCGGCCTGCACAGGATCGCTGATGCCAAAAAACTATTGTCGGACGCAAATGTACTGGTTGTTGCGGCCGGCATGGAGGGCGCCCTTCCTTCGGTGATCGGCGGTATGACGGATAAACCGATTATTGCAGTTCCGACATCCGTGGGTTACGGCACAAGCCTCGGCGGGATTACCGCCCTTTTTGCCATGCTAAACTCCTGCGTGCCCGGTATTGCCGTAATGAATATTGACAATGGGTTTGGCGCAGGGGTTCTGGCGCATAAAATTAATTCGTTAACCGTTGACCGTTGACCGTTATTCGATATTTTTTTAAGGTCTCCCCCTTTGCTAAAGGGGGGAAATATATAGGGCTGAGAAATGATTGCATATTTTGACTGTTTTTCCGGTATTAGCGGTGATATGATCTTAGGTGCGCTGGTTGATGCAGGTGTGCCTCCTGAAAAGCTCGGAAAAGAATTGTTACGCTTACCGGTTAAAGGATATAAGCTTAATGTCGGGAAAGTAAAAAGAGCGGGGTTTAGTGCAACAAAGGTTGATGTTGAAATACAGGGGGCAGGGGGCAGGGGGCAGGAGTTAAGAAAGTGGAAAGATATTGAGAAGTTAATCAAAATATCTTCGCTGTCAGAACCGGTCAGGCAAAAAGGTTTATCCATTTTCAAAAGACTCTTTGAGGCCGAGGCTGAAGTGCACGGCGGAAGGCATGACAGGATTCATTTGCATGAGCTTGGCGCCGTTGATTGCATTGTCGATATATTCGGGGCGCTGATCGGTCTTGATATTCTCGGGATTGATTCTGTGTATTCATCTGCATTAAACCTCGGGAGCGGGACTGTAAAGACCGGGCATGGACTCTTGCCTGTGCCTGCGCCGGCTACAGTTGAATTGTTGAAGGGGATTCCCGTTTATTCGTCGGGGGTTCCGTTTGAACTTACCACTCCGACCGGCGCAGCGCTGATTTCTTCTCTTGCTGTCGGATTCGGTTCCGTGCCGCATATGAATATCTCAGCGACAGGAACCGGCGCGGGCAATAAAAATTTTAAGGAACAGCCGAATATACTGAGATTATTGACAGGCAGTGACATGCACGGAACACGGACATTGGATGGTGTTACGATTATCGAAACGAATATCGATGACATGAATCCCCAGGTTTATGAATATGTTCTGGAAAAGATGTTTGAAGCAGGCGCCCTTGATGTTTTTCTGACACAGATTATCATGAAGAAAGGAAGACCGGGCATTAAAATTACGATACTCTGCAGCGAAGACAAGAAAGACAACCTGGTTAATATCGTGCTGAAAGAAACCACAAGCATAGGGGTCAGATTTTACAGGGCGGACAGGAAAATTCTTCAGCGCGGCATCAAATCAAAAAACACCGAATACGGCAGGGTACGGGTCAAGACATCACGGCTCGGCAAGGAAATACAAAAGGCATCTCCCGAATATGAGGATTGCAAAAAAATCGCAAAAAAATTTAATATCCCTTTGATAGAAGTAATAAAGACAGTTGCCGGCGGCCTGTAGTCGCTTTTGTAAATCCGGCTTCCGGCTTAGTCTTCCTGCTCCCCGCTGATTGTCACAAAAATAGTTGAGCCCCGTCGAAAGACAAGCAGCAGCACCTCCACATCAGGCTTTATTTTTGATGCTATGGCCTCGTAATCTTCTATATTCGATATAGCCCTTCTGTTAATTTCCAGGATGACATCTCCAGGCATAAGTCTTGTCTCGGCAGGGCTTTCACTTTCAACATCCGTGATTACAACACCTCTTATTTTTTCGGGAAGATTTAACTGCCTGTAAATATCAGGAGTTAAGTCCTGTACGCTCACTCCTTTAAGCGCATTCCGGAAAACAGTCGGGGTCTTTTCCGCCTTGGCAGGGATTTCAGTGATTGTGACTGTAAGTGATTCGACCTTGCCGTCTCTTATTACCTTCATTTCCGCCTCGGTTCCGGGCGGGGTGTCTGCGACAATGTTTCTCAGGATATACGGTTCATCAACTTTTTTGCCGTTAAATTCAATTATTACATCTCCGCGCATCAGTCCTGCTTTTTCTGCAGGGCTGCCTTCAACAACATCAGCCACAAGTGTCCCGTAATCTTTTTCCAGCCGGAACTGCCGGGCAAGCTCAGGGGTGATTGCCTGTATTGAGACCCCGAGCCATCCCCTGATGACTTTCCCTTTTTCAATAAGGCTCTCCATAACAGTCTTTGCCATATTGCTCGGTATTGCAAAACCGATTCCCTGATATCCTCCGGAAGTACTGAATATAGCGGTATTTATTCCCACGAGTTCTCCTTTTACGTTAACCAGGGCGCCGCCGGAATTCCCGGGGTTAATTGCGGCATCTGTTTGAATAAAATCTTCATATTCGGCAATCCCGACATTCGCCCTTCCTACCGCACTGACAATGCCCATGGTAACAGTCTGGTTTAACCCATAAGGGCTTCCGATTGCCAGCACTAATTCTCCTACTCTTAAGGCATCGGAATTTCCTAATGACAGTGTAGAGAGATTGTCGGCATCTATTTTGATGACGGACAAATCCGTTTTGGGATCACTGCCTATTATTCTGCCGACAAATTCTCTTTTGTCCGGGAGCAGGACTTTTATTTTATCCGCATTTTTGACGACATGATTGCTTGTCAGAATGTACCCGTCCGGGGAAACAATTACGCCTGAGCCGAGGCTCGCTGATTTGCGCTCTCTCGGTTTTCCCTGCTGTCTGAATTGATCTCCGAAAAATTTTCTGAAGAAGGGGTCGTCATAAAACGGAGAAAATGGACTTCCCGTGATTTTCTCTGTTCTGACAGTTGAGATATTAACTATTGCCGGCTTTGCGGCTTCAGCCACTTCAGCCATCGCCTGTCCTGTTTTAGTGAGAAAATCAACAGCTTCCCTGGATGCTTTCGGTTTTTCTTTGTATATATCCATACCGGACTGATAGCCGGCGAGAGCAGGTGCGGCAGCGCTTGATAACAGCGCTATGGAAAAAACGAAGATTGCGCGGCAATATTTAACTTTATTGAATAACATTTTATCTCCTCATGCCTTGATGATTTATTATAGAGTGCCAGATAAGATTATATCTTTTAAAAATGTGCGTAGTCAATAAAGCGGGGTTTACAAACATCAACTCTTCAATTATTATTATTCATGCCAAAGAAGCTTTCATCAGGAGACCTCCATTGAAGAAAATCAGGACAGTTCTTGCACAGATAAATCCCACGGTAGGCGACCTCCGGGGAAATATGAGAAAAATAATCTCCTGCATTAAGAGGGCAAGGAAGTTAAAGGCGGATATCGTGGCTTTTCCCGAACTTGCAGTTACCGGCTATCCCCCTGAAGACCTTTTGCTGAAACCACAGTTCATACAGGACAATATTGATGCCCTTCATAAAATAAAGGCGGCCTCAAAGGACATTACCGTTATCGCAGGCTTTGTTGACGGGAATGACGGAATATACAATGCAGCAGCCGTCATATCAAACAACCGGCTTATTGATGTGTATCACAAAAAACACCTGCCTAATTATGGAGTGTTCGATGAATACCGCTATTTCAAATCCGGTGGGAGATATCCTGTATATAAGCTAAGGGGAATTAATATCGGGGTTAATGTTTGTGAAGACATATGGATAGAAAAAGGTCCTGCAAAGATTCAGGCGCTGTCCGGGGCGGAAGTCATCATTAATATCAACGCCTCGCCGTATCATATGGGAAAGGCATTGTTCAGGGAGAATCTTATTACTTCACGGGCGCTGGAATGCGACGCAATAATCGTTTACGTGAATATGGTCGGCGGGCAGGACGAGCTTGTGTTTGACGGGGGCAGTATTGTTATCGACAGCAGGGGAAATCTTGTTGCGGAGGGGAGCCGGTTCAGGGAGGAATTGCTTACAGTTGACCTCGAAGTCCGGGGAACGGAGAAAGAGCTGACCCGGAAAGATAAAAGAGAATTAAAAACGCTTTTAGAGAGAAATGAGCGTATTGAGAAAATAACAATTCCTTCCGCTCCGGCGCAAAGACAGAAACCCGCGTACAGAAAAAAGAAATTCAGAAAGCTCCCGGAACAGGAAGAGGTTTATAATGCGCTTTTACTCGGAACAAAGGATTATGTGCATAAGAACGGATTTAAAGGAGTTGTGATAGGAATGAGCGGGGGTGTGGATTCTGCATTGGTCGCCACAATTGCCGTTGATGCCATTGGCAAAGAGAATGTTCACGGCCTGTTTATGCCTTCCATTTACACATCAAAAGAGAGCCGTGAGGATGCCTGCAGCCACGGCGGGAATCTTGGAATAAAGATTTTGACCATTCCAATTGACAGTATATTCAAATCATATATGGAAATTTTATCAAAGCCTTTTAAAGGCATGAAGCCGGACATTACAGAGGAAAATCTTCAGGCAAGGGTAAGGGGCAATATATTAATGGCTTTCTCCAATAAATTCGGCTGGCTTGTGCTTACAACCGGCAACAAGTCTGAAATGAGTGTCGGGTATGCCACATTATACGGTGATATGGCCGGAGGCTTTGCCGTTATCAGGGATGTGCCGAAGACCCTTGTGTATAAGCTCTGTGAATGGAGAAATGAAAAGGCCGGCAAAGATATGATCCCTGAAAGGATTTTATGGAAGGAGCCGACTGCGGAGCTGAAGCCGGACCAGAGAGATACGGATTCCCTGCCACCTTATCCTTTGCTTGATCCCATATTAAAGGCATATATAGAAGAGGATCGCGGTTTTGATGAGATAATGAAAATGGGTTGTGAGATTGAGTGCGCGCAAAGAGTGATAACAATGATAGATCATGCGGAGTATAAAAGGCGCCAGGCCCCTCCGGGCATAAAGATAACCCCGAGGGCATTCGGAAAAGACAGGCGATTTCCGATAACGAACAAATACAGGAGTTATTAGTTATTCGTTCCTGTTTGGCGAAAAGGGAATTAAGATAATAATTCGTAACATATTAAATAGAGTCTGTCCATAAACTCAATAATTAAGCTGTCATTCCCGCGGTCCTTTGGGCGGGAATCCAGTGTTTTTAAAGACTTCTGGATACCCGATTACAGACTTCGGGTATGACAAAAACAAAAAAACGGCAATTTATAAACAGACACTAAGTAGAGGGGATAGCATGGCCAAAATCAGATTTCTTGTTGCATTATCAGCGCTGCTTTTATTCCTCCATGCATGCAATAATTCAGAAGGCAATCAGGAAGAAACCGTTTTTAAACGGGCGCCGGAGATTGCAGAGATCAAGCCGCAAAGACCCGTGAAGATAAAATTAAAGCGAAATGCAAAAGGAAATTATTCGTGGGAACTGAGTGGTGATGACGCAAAGAAAATTATTGAAGCGGATAAAAAATTAAGGGGATCGATAGAGAAGAGGGATTAAAAATTCATCATAGCTTTGACAGGAGAGCGTTTGGCGCTTCTTTGTGAGTTCCCTCTTCACATACGCTATGTCATTGCGAGCGGAGCAATCTCAATGCGCGGCCTGCCTTACCACAATTGACGGCCGGGGTTTTCCCTGCAAGGGCCATCAACTTGCTGGATTTGAGAGATATTTAAGACAAATGCTTGACAATATCTCAGCATTCAAGGCAGAGTCGGAAAATGACGGACAAAGCATAAACATGGCGGGTTCTGTCCGCCTATTGATAATTTAACGCAACTGAAAGGCATATGCAAAGTGAACCGGGTTGATTACAGGTCAAGAATTATAGCTCTCATTAAAGAGAAAAATTTTCAGGCGGCATATAATACGGTCAGTGAAGCGCTCACTGTTTATCCTTCCGCGTCCTTTTTCCTGACGAATGAAATCTTTATCCTCTTCAGGTTAAACAGGGTAAAAGAGGCGAGGGATAAGGCTGAAGAGGGGTTTGATGTCCTGAAAAATGATCTTTTCTTTCTCAGGACATACCTTTCCATCCTTGAAAAGGAGAAGGCAGCAGGCGATATAGAAAGGATGATCGAGGGGTTCATATTCCCACTCAGGATCGGTGATGAGAAGTTTTATATCTTTCTTTCAAAACTCGCGGGCAGGGTTTTTTCAAATGAAAGGGCACAGGACATCCTCGGCAAGGCAGAGGCCCTTTTCCCTGAAAGCCGTGAATTAAAACAGGCTGCTGCACAGAAGCAGACAGACAATTTTACCCGGTATAAAAACTACAAGGAAAAATTCAAAGGCAAAAAGACTGCAGAGGCAATTGCCGAGATCGAGGGCATCAGGGGGCTCCCAGGATACAGCAGCGACTATGAGCTGCACCTGTATTTAGCGGAGCTTTATAAAAAAACGGGTAAATACGACAGGGCCATAGAAATTTATGAATATCTCCTTAAACTGAGGGATAATAAATTCGCCAGGAGGATGCTCGGATACGCATACTATAAAAACGGGGATTATGAAAAAGCTGTTGTTTACCTGAAAGATATTTTCATGGAATCCCCCGGGGACCACTTTCTTTATTCAGCCCTCTACAGGATATATGAATCAAAAGCGGATTGTGAAGGTTTTGAAAAACTTATGCTTGAGGCCCTGAGCCTTAATCCCGGAGCCGGACATCTGTACGGACTGATAAAAAGAGCACGGAAGAACTTTAAACACTGATTTTCACACAAAGTGAAATCGTCATAATAACACCAGGACAAATAACAACATTGACTTGCAGGAGTATTTCAAACATCCTGTTATACAGGGACAAAAGCAATATGAGGCAGTCCGGGCAGTTGTCATTGAAAAGCAATCTATTGAAAGGGTAGCGGAAAGATTCGGGTACAAAAAGCTCTACAGCTTGCCGGCGAATGATTTTCTTTGTTGAAGGGATTTCTACAACGGATATCATCAAAAAAATCAAAGAGCTTTAGTCGAATGAAGATGTCTCAGGAATATCCGACAGGGCCTCAACCTGCTTGGCAACATCCCTGTATCCTGCATCCTGTGACTGAATTTCATTGTACAATTTAAGGGCATTGTCATATTCGCCGTTCTTTTTATAAACATCCGCCAGGGTGTATTTCACGTCCTGATATTCTTCTTGATCATCAGACAACTCTGACATAAGTTTCTTTAACTCTTCTATCGCATTCTGATAATCTCCTTTATTCATATAACATTCGGCAATCACTTTGCAGCTCTTGATTTTTCTTAAAGGGTCATTTGATGTGATCCGAAACTCTTTTATGGCATCTTCCACAAGCCCCATCTCAATGTAAGCTAAGCCCAGTTCATAGTGGGTTTCGAAACTTTCCGGCTCCTCATTGCCTTCCTTGAAATCGCTTATAACACTATCCATGCTGTTAGAATCGACTTTCTGTAACGGCTCTTCCTTCGTGGCGCCTGCGTTTTCATGTGATGCCTGACCGGTTTCTTCTCCATTCGATATATTTTGAGCCTTCAGAAGGAGCGCTTCATCATATATATATCTTTTTTCAGGATCTGAAAGTATGGTATTCGCTTCTGTTGCATATGTGAATATCTTAATTAATTTGCCTTTGACATCATGTTTCGGAAAGATAAAATGTTGATCAGGGTGAAATTGCTTTGAAATCCTGTAATATGCCTTCTGTATTTCTTCCCCTGTTGCTTTACTGTCTATGCCGAAAAAATTATAATAATCAGCAGATTCACATTGAGCATACAATTCTTCCACTTTTGTTAAAAATTCATCTCCATTTTCATCAACATGCCCTTCGAGTAAATCACGGGCTGAGATCATTTCAGATGCCTCGTCCCCTTTCTTTATTGTAATGATGCCGATTCTGAATAAAGCGCTAATGGTTTTGAGGATTTCAACATCAGTTAACGGAGAAAGTGACAATATTTCTTCTAAGATATAACTTCCATCAATTAAGTAAAGAATCTCTTTATCAGCGGGGTCAAGGGAGATGGATTGAAAAATATCCATAGGGTCCCGTGATAAGTCCAGGACAGCTTCAGGGGGAGGAGACATCTCTTTTACGAAAGTTAAGCTTTGGATTCTCTTTATGCCACGATATATAATGTTTGCCGCGTTGATTATGAAAGTTGAGAGTTCATTTGAAGGCAAAGGCCCCTCCTTGAATTCAAATTCAGCATCCGTAATAGCGAAAAGACCGAGAATAATCTCCTCAACCTGGCGCTGTACTGCATGATAAAGCTCTCTCGGGGTCATGCAGGACATGTCAACGAGAATTTTCCCCAATTCCTCTCCGGTCTCAAGCAGGCGCTCGGATGCCAGGTTGAACTCTTCGATCGTGATCTTTCCTTCCCGCACAAGCATTTCGCCGAAACGGTCGCCTTGAAAACTTGAATCAGCAAATATTATATCACCATTTCTTATGTAGACCTGTTTAATAATTGAACCGTTCACGATCTCAAGAACACCTGTTTTGGTTCCCCTTTGTATCCCGATGAACAGATCGGCAAGTTTAAAATTTTTCAGGTTTCCCTTCAGACCGCCGACTCTATTGAAGCCGACCCTGACGTCTTCGCCGATTTCCTTTGCCCATGCTACCTGCCCTTCCATTTCTGTGTTTAAGTTGATAAGCCTGATTTCTGCTAATGAGCCTTTCTTAAAAAGAGGGGCTTTTCCAATGATGACGCCCAGGCCATCTGAGCGATTCACTACAACGCCTTTATAAACTTCGTTATTAATTCTGATCTCACAGACATCTCTGCAGCTGTATCTTATAAAGTGTCTTCTATCATCCATTCTCAAATCCTGCTATTGGAAAAAATCCACTTAATCGATTTCAATATTCTCGAAACTCGTCCCCTCTATTATGATTTCATTCTGTTTTTATAATCACCCGTCAACCATATCCAAATTCATCTTCAATAACAGATGCCAAATCATATATATAAACGGTAAAAAATAATAAAAACTTTAAACTTGGGTTTTTGTAATAGTTCAGCGCGCACCCCCCCCCTCTTTGGAAAAGGGAGGGCGAGGGGGGAGGTTCTGTTCAGTCTTGTGGGTAATGCAAAGGATGAGGGAGCTGAACCATTACAAGAAAACAATTAAAGAAAACGGGACATTCTTCCGAAGAGTAGTTTGAGACGTTTAATATAGAAGGGTTTTATGAAGGTTATGGAGGACCCATGGAAAATAAACAGTCTATCCTCGTAATAGATGATTCTCCAACAGTAAGGAGACTGGCTGAATTAGTCCTTTCACAGGAAGGATATGATGTATACACATCAGAGGATGGAGAGGATGGACTTAAACTTGCAAAAAAAGAAACACCTTCAGTTATAATTGTTGATTTTATCATGCCTAAAATGAACGGCTACGATTTTTGCAAGATCATCAGATCAGACTCTGTTCTCAATAACATTCCAATTGTATTAATAACATCCAAGGGAAAAGACGTTGGACAGGGCTTTGATAAGAAGTTCGACATTGTCCAGTATCTGCAAAAACCATTTGAGGCTGAAACTCTTATAACAACAGTAAAGGAGGCCCTGGCAAACAGGGAAGAGGAACCAGGGGCCGCTGATGAAGTAATCGCTGAACATGCCGCTGCTGAAGTGGAGACAGATTCACAAATGCCTCTGCAGACGTATGCCGCACCGGAAGATTCTTCTTTTGTAGAAATCACGCCGACGGAAACCGCTAATGCAGAAGATCATGCCGAGGAGGCGCTCCCTGAGGAGACCCCGGCAAACAGGGAAGAGGAACCAGGGGTCGCTGATGAAGAAGTTACTGAACATGCCGTTGCTGAAGTGGAGACAGATTCACAAATGCCTCTGCAGACGTATGCCGCACCGGAAGATTCTTCTTTTGTAGAAATCACGCCGACGGAAACCGCTAATGCAGAAGATCATGCCGAGGAGGCGCTCCCTGAGGAGACCCCGGCAAACAGGGAAGAGGAATCCGGGGTCGCTGATGAAGAAGTTACTGAACATGCCGCTGCTGAAGTGGAGACAGATTCACAAGCGCCTCTGCAGACAAATGCCGCACCGGAAGATTCTTCTTTTGTAGAAATCATGCCGACGGAAACCGGTAATGCAGAAGATCATGCCACGGAGGCTCTCCCTGAGCATGCTGATACTGTTCCGGCAGAAACTCCCTCTATAGAAAACGAACCTGCTGTTTACGCTGCTTTACAGGAAAATATCAAAAAAGAATTCAGGCATTATTTTGGCCGGGAACTAACAGTACTGCTTAAGAATACAATGATTCAGTCATTAAAGGAAACAGACCTTGTCCGGTCTTCAAGGCGTATCCTCTCCGGTGAAATAGTGTATATATCTATTGACGACGTTATGAAGTTTATCAGCATGTCCAGCCTTTCAGGGAAATTATCTGTTCTGACTGATAGTTTCAACTCGGAGATTTACCTTGAAAGCGGGCAGATTGCCTTTGCTTCCATCAGCAGACACGACTGCGGAATATGCCTTGAAGAGCTTATTTTAAAAGACGGGGACCCACGGAGAGGTGAAATACTCTCAGCGCTTTCCGAAGCAGGCGGCAACAATCTCACGGCCGGAGATATTCTCCTTGACAGAGGACTGATAAATGAAGAGGAGTTGACGGATTGTTACAGACATTTGTCCGAGGATGCTGTTAAGCAAACACTCTCGGCAACCTCAGGCCACTTCTATATTGAGGATGTGCCTTTGCCAAGAGAAATCCAGGATATAAAGTTGAAGATACCTGCAAACGAGGCAAGGGGGTAAAAGTATATATGTTTTTTTCCGGTGGAAAATGGACTTAAATATAATACAGTGAAAAAATTAAAAAAAGGAGGAAATATACCATGATAAAAATTTTAGTTGCTGAAGACAGCGACACGGACATGAAGTTTATATTGGATTCATTCAAGGATACAGGTTTTGACTTAACAACTGCCTCGGACGGAGAAGAAGCAGAGCGGAAAGTAAAGGAAGGGAACTTTGACGTGATTATTCTTGATGTTATAATGCCCAAAAAAAACGGTTTCCAGGTTTGCAGGGCATTGAAGCAGGACGAAAACTTCAAGAGAATTCCTATAATTATTCTTACATCAAAGACACAGGAAAGTGATAAATTCTGGGGACAAAAACAGGGGGCCGACGAATACATAACAAAGCCTTTTGAGCAGGTAGCCCTCGTCCATGCCGTCAAGAAATACGTGGGAGGTTAAATGGATATTGATTGATATCGGCGATATTTATTTTATTTTAAGAGCAGTAATATAAGGAAATCGATAGGAATGAACCACCGGGAACCAGAATATATGGCCAATGTCAAGCCAAGAAAATCCGGCATTCCACAATTAAATGCATGCACATTCAACGTGGGAGGCCGGACATTTTCAATTCCCCTGCAATATGTTAAGGAGATAACGGAGGTTTCCGAAATATTCCCGCTTCCCCTGGCCCCTCCATACGTGGATGGGATAGTCCATCTCAGGGGCCTTGCCATACCTGTCATAAATATTGGCAAGATAAAGAATATTATGGAAGAACAGAAAAAAGTCAGACAATTGATAATCCTTGATTCAGAAAGTGACATATTTGGTATTGCCGTCAATGAAATGCCGGATCTCAACGCAGAGTTTTTGGGGGAATTGATTAACGTTAAAAATTTTTACAACCAATACAGAATAGCGTAATGCATGAAAAAGAACTTTTAGAATTTTTTCTGACAGAAGCAGAGGAACATATAGTCCAGCTCGAAAAAGGCTTTCTCGAACTGGAACAGAACCCTTCCGATACCACAGACATCAATGAACTCTTCAGGACGGCCCATACGTTAAAGGGCGCCGCCTCGCTGGTTAAATTAAAAACCCTTAGTGGAATTGCCCATAAGATGGAAGATATACTCGAATCTGTAAGGGACTCTCAACTCACTGTCACCAAAGAGATCGCAGACTGGCTTCTTAATTCCCTTGACTCCATTAAGTTTCTGGTTGCAGAGACCGTAAACGGACGCCCTGAAAAAGTTGAGCTGCTTGATGAAATATCCAACACCCTTCGGCATGTACTTCCGGAGAAGGCCGGAAAGCATATTGAAAACCGGGAAGAAATCGCTGACTCAACGACCGATGAAGAAGCGACCGGCATAAACAGCGAAACATCTCCTGAAAAAGAAAATGCGCAATTCGATAAACAGCAACTGGAAGAGCGAAGGTCCCTCACAAGACGGGAAGAAGACCTGGATACAACTTCAGCCTTCGTAAAGGTTCACGTTGACAATCTGGACAAAATGATGGGGCTTGTAGGTGAACTTACGATCCTTAAAAACTTTTTTATATCAGAAACAGAAGGGGCAAATAACTTAAGAAATGAAATTGAATATGCATGCAAAAGACTTTTAAAAGAAATAGACGAATTTGACGGCAGATACGCTAATTCTACTCCGGGGAAAATGTCCTTTGTGGATTCGCTCCTTGAGGATTTCCGGGAACTTGAGTTTGACAGGTATGACGGCATTGATCTGTTTGCAAACAGTATCAAGGAGATCATGAGAGATGTAAACGTGGCGGTAAAGAGCATCTCCGGCTTCTTTGACCAGTTCTTAACACATACAACCCGGTTAGACAAACTTAACATGGAATTCCGTGACATAATTTCCGCATCAAGAATGGTAGAGACAGGAAAGCTGTTCCAGAGATTTATGCGTATAGTGAGGGACCTTAGTGACCAGTCAGGAAAACAGGTGAGGTTTATCGTAAGAGGAAGTAATACCAGAATTGACAGGATACTTTATGAACGCCTCTTCACTCCGCTGTTGCATCTGGTCCGCAACGCTTTTTCACACGGGATAGAATCACCGGAAGACCGTCGTGCAGGCAATAAACCCGAAGAGGGCAGTATTGTGCTCTCTGCAAGGAGGGACGGCAATTCAGTTGTGATCGACATACAGGATGACGGAAAAGGAATAGACCTGAAGAAGGTATATCAAAAAGCAGCAAAAATGGGAATTATTAAAAACAGAGAAAACGTCTCGGAGGCCCGGCTGCACAATATACTCTTCATGCCCGGCTTCTCAACAAACGATGAGATAGACATGACTTCAGGCAGGGGGGTGGGACTTGATGCAGTAAGGCAGATTATTTCCGAAATAAACGGGACCCTCGGCATTGCCTCGGAAGAAGGGAAAGGAACGACTTTCAGAATCACGCTTCCACTCACCCTTATTGTTGTCAATACAGTAAAGTTCAGGGCAGGAGGACTTGAATTTTCCGTTCCTTCAAGCTTGGTTCATGAGTTAATGGATATCAGTGCGGAAGAATATGATAGAGAAAAGAATTCCATCAAACTGAGAGACGTGGAAACGCCCGTTAAAGACCTCTGTAATCTTCTTAAACTAAACACTGAGAGGTCAGGTAAAAAAATACCCGTTATTGTCTTCAATCTATTGTCAGGGAGAGAAACCGCCCTTTTAGTGGATGAAATTACAGGGCAGGAAGATACGGTCATAAAACCGTTAGGAGGGTTTTTAGAAGGCCTTAAATGTTACTCCGGTTTCAGTATTTCTGCAGATGCCCGGCTGTCGCCTGTTATAAATCCTATCGGGCTGCTTGAGACCCGGACCGAACAGGTGGAAATACTGCAAGAAAAGGAAGTGAAAGAACTCAAAAATAACATTCTTATAGTTGATGATTCATTAAGTGTTCGTAAGTTTGCAAGTATGATCCTTGAACATAACGGCTACAATGTCCTGGCAGCATCTAATGGACTTGAGGCGCTCACTGTAATTGACGAAGATAATGTTGACCTTATCCTTACAGACCTTGAAATGCCTGTCATGCATGGATACGAGCTTTTAAGAGAATTAAAGAGGAGAGGTCTCTTAGAGGTTATTCCTACCGTAGTATTAACTTCAAGGAGCAATGAAAAACACAAGGAGAAAGCAAGGCTGCTTGGGGCAAAGGACTATATTGTAAAGCCCTTTCATGAAGCATCCCTTATAGAAACCATTAGAAAGCATATAAAAGGCGGGATTATCATACCGGCTGAATAAGTATGGTTTATCAAGGTAATATTCTCAGTTGATAATATACGGCAAGCCAATCCTTGACAGGGTTGGCCTATTTTTTTAGCCCTGAAATTGGAATAGCCGGGGAAGCCCTTGAAATTAGGGGAGCAAGGGGTTTCCCCCTACCAATGAAAGTCTCAAGTAAATTCGTCGATAACTTCATCTGTTGCAATTGATTAAGAAAATCCAAATTCTGAATAGACTACTGTTTCTGCAGCGCTTGAATGACATGTGCAAATAAATATTCCGTCGACACTATGCAGTCATCTCCTTCTCGGTTTCCGACCATGAAGGGTTCAACTTTCCAGGGACCGGTTCAACAGTTTTTAATTCCCCGGGTTCTGATAATTTGAATTTCTCAACAGATGAAAGCAGTTCCTTGGATGAATCAGAGAACTTTTCAGCCATGTCTTCAGATTCCCGAATCAGTTTCAGGAGTTCGAGGGAGATGCGGTTGACTTCTTTCATCGAAAGAACAACATTGTCGGTCATCTTTTTCTGTGTCTGCGATAAAGGCAATATTTCTGCAACAATACTTTTTGATTTATCAATAGCGCTTGTAATCTCGGCAAAAGAAAATTTAGTCTCTGAGGCCAGGCCTGATTGTTTTTCAACTATTTCCGTCTCTTCTTCAAGTGAGCCGGTTATTTCACCTGCCTCGGTTTGAATCGAACGGATAATACCCGTTATATCCCTGGTAGCCTCAGCGGACTTGTCTGCCAGGCTTCTGATCTCCTCGGCAATAACAACAAAACCTTTGCCTGCCTCTCCTGCCCTTGCCGCCTCAATGGAGGCATTCATTGACAGAAGATTCGTCCTTGAAGAAATATCTGCAATCATACCCGAGATTGTGCCGATCTCTAAAACCTTCTCTGAAAACATTTTCATCTTTTTATTAATTATCTGCACTGAAGCCCTTATAAGCTGCATACCCTCAATACTCTGAGCAACAAGTTGTTCACCCTTTTGAGAGGCATCAACAGCCTTAATAGATAACTCTGTTGCATCCTTGGTCTTTTCTGTAGTCGTTGCGGTAGCCTCTGCAGCCTCATTAATTGCATCCGCAGCATCTTTCATCTGCACCATCTGCGTCTCAGCATCCTCTGACATCTTCTTAAGTATTTCAAGGGTTTTGAGACTATCCTCTCCAACTCCCTGGGCAGTGGACTTAACATCTATTAAGAGCGATGAAAGTTCGTCCATCATCAGGTTATATGCATCTGCTATTGAGCCAAAGACATCAACGGTAACCGGAGCCCGACTGCTGAAATCTCCTTCTGAAGCATCACTGACAACTTTCAGGAAGTTGATAACATTCTCCTGAGTCATTTTCCTCTCTTCATCAGTCTGGATGTAACCCCTTAATTTACTCGCTGTTTCGTTAAACACCATTGCTATCTCACCAAGCTCATCTGATGATGTAACGGATATTTCAACGAATCTCCCACTGCCGATTTCTTTTATACCTTCCATGATAGGCTGTAATGGAGCCATCATTCTTGCTGAAAGGACCAAGGAGATTAAGATTCCAAGAGAGATGCAAATAAAATAAATAATCAGGAAATTCAAACCCTCTTTTTTCAATATAACCATCGGATCATATCCCTGGAAGCCCACGGTAAGAGTTCCATATGTTCCTATCTGATGGCTGATATTCAGTATTTCCCCATATGGCTCAACTACAACTTTCTTTACTTGCATTTTAACATTTTCCATATCACCCATCTTCATGTCACCCATTCCCATAGCATCCGTCTTCATGACTTCCGCCTTCCTGACATCCGTCTTCATAGCATCCGTCTTCATGACATCCGTCTTCATGGCATCCGTCTTCATGACATCCGTCTTCATGACATCCGTCTTCATGACATCCGTCTTCATGACATCCGTCTTCATGGCATCCGTCTTCATGGCATCCGTCTTCATGGCATCCGTCTTCATGGCATCCGTCTTCATGACATCCGTCTTCATGACATCCGCCTTCATGATGCCTATATCTCTTAATGCATCCGGCATAGGGCCATCAAAAGAATGAGCAAGTATTGCGCCTTGTGAATCCCTGATACTACTGTATATTATTGCAAATTCACCGGGCGAGGATTCCCTTATTTTCCGGACAAAAGAGTTTAGTTTATCGATATCCCTTGCAATTAAAATATTCCGCACCTTTGGGGCCTCCATTGTTACGGTCATGCGCTGTTCATATATCATAGCTGCCGCTAATTCCCTGCCGGCTACAAATATCTGGGTATATATATGGTATATAAAAACCGCAGTGACAGCTAAAGACATAACCCCGATGAGGATAAAAGTAAATTTTGTTTTGATACTTCCGCCTTTTCTCATAGTCACGCCTCTCTTGGTATATTACCTATGAGAATATTAGTAGGTAATAATTAAAGTTCTCAACAATATTTTGTCTATGTTTTGAAAACATATAATTAATCAAGCCCTGCTCTTCTGACATGATATAAATTCATATCGATTCTTTACGGAAAAAACTTTAGCCTTTTTTAAAGAAATTTGAAAAAGGAGTGTAAAGGAGTCCTGAAATACAACAATAGTAAATTTGCCCTGCGGTTTCAGAGTTAATCTGCGCCTTTGACTTGAACAAACCTGTACTGCCCAAGTGTCATCAGGTAATCTGTTAATGCCTCAAACTCCCAGTCCCTGAATTTAAACCTCGGCATCCGCACACCCGGCTTTACAGCCAGGGGATTTTTCAGCCACTGCTCAATCCATTCCCTTTTCAGGCGGCTTGCTATGTCCGTATGGTCAGGGCCTATCTCCCCCCCGGTTCCGTTTACAGTATGACAGCCGCTGCATGCAAACACCTCCTGGTACAGTTTCTCTCCGCTCGGGATCTCTTCGGGGTATATCTCTTTTTTGGGCTCCGGATCGTATGGATAGGATTCCCCGGAAATAAAGGACAGATATTCAATAATTGTGTTGACTTCTTCATCTGATAAATTAAAATCCGGCATACCTGCTTTAAGGATGGGCTCCGGCCTTATTTTATGCGGCCTTTTCAGGAAAGCGAACAACCATTCCGGCCTGCTTTTTTTCCCTTCATACGTTAACTCAGGGCCGATATCCACGCCTTTGCCGCTAATCTTGTGACAGCCGGTACAATTATATTTTTCAAGGATTTTCCCGCCTCTCATTTCAGCCCTGTCAGGGTCAACCAATGTCTTCCGGTATTTCAGAGATACCGGTTTGTCTTTTATGCTTAAAAGAAAGACAACAAGCGCCTTTGTCTGCTCTTCATTAAAATTATAATCCGGCATCCTGGTCACTATCCTGTCCGTGGCAAATCTTCCGGGCTCCCTGACCTTGACTTCCAGCCAGCCTGTGAGTGTTTTTTCAGCGTCATTCAGGTTATTAAAAACAAGTTCGTCAACCCTTTTGTCGCCGATGCCATCGAGTTCAGGGGCATTGTATTGGAAAGGAAGTGTTTCAATCTCGTGACAGCCTGTACAGCCGTAATCTCTGACTATCTTTTTGCCTTTCTCCACTCCTTCAAATATCCTCCCTCTCTTGTCAGGGGATGGGGTGAGGGGGACAGGTTTTTCATTTTTTTTCAGGCTCATGAGATATGCCGCCAGGGCCGGAATTTCTTTTTCCGGCATCCTGAAGTCGGGCGCAATGGTCTTTGGATCATATGATTTTGGTTTCTTCAAAAACTCATAGAGCCAGTCGCTTTTTACCTTGCCGCCTATATTGGAAAGGCCGGGGCCGAAATCATTGCCTTTTCCGTTTATTTTATGGCAGCCCGGACAGCCGAGGGTATTGAACAGATTCTCTCCTTCTTCTACTAAAGAATTATTTTTAAATCCCCCTGCATGCCCCCGGAATCCCGGTACGGAGTCAAGACTCATAAGATAATCGGCAACATATCCGATTTCTTTATCACTGAGATCAAAGCGGGGCATCCTGGTTTTCGGGAGATAGTCTTTGGGATTTCTCAGCCACTTTATCAGCCAGTCCCGGTTAATCTTATCGCCTGTATAAGTGAGGGAAGGGGCAACACGGTCCGGTTTTTTATAACCTGTGAGCTTATGGCACCCGAGGCAGTTGTTCTGCATAAATATTTTCCGGCCTTTTGTAAATACAGGCGCTCCGGTCAGTTCAGCGGTGAAAGGGAGGCCCTGGTCCATGAAGTGGCACTTACTGCAGGAGGATTGAATATAGGCGCCATTAAGAATCGGCTTTGTCCAGTTTTTTGTGTATCCGTGGGCAGCCTTAACTGTCAGCGCCACGCCCTGTCCTTCATGGCATATAACACACCCGAACCTTTCAACCGGGTGGTGTTTGAGATAATCCCCGGAATGGGTGCGGAAAGGGTGAGATATATTTTCAAATCCCGGTTTATTGACTGCCTGATGGCATGTAATGCATCTGTCTGTTTCCCCGAGGTCCCGAAGCCACAGCTGTTTTATTTTCTTGCCCCGGTTTTGTATCAGGGAAAGTTTGTTTTTCAGAGTTAATAAATCTTTTTCAGAAACGCCATCTTTTTGAAGCAGCATCGTTTGATACAGTTTCGCGGTATATCCGTACTCCATCCTGTTAAATGTCTTTTGATATTGTTTCCACGGACGATTATATTCGGCATAGAGGGCCCAGAGAGCCGCGCCGAGGAGCGTCAGGCAGAAGACTGCATTAAATACAAGTTGCATGCGCGTTAATTTCATAATAGTAGGGGCGGGGACTCCTGCCACTCCCGGCAGGTTTATATATTAAACCAGGGAGTCACCAATATATATTTGATGTTAAATACCAGTCTCAGAAAAATCTTTATCGGCACGGCATACATTAAAAGAATTGAAGTCATCACAATTACATATCTTTTGAAACCGCATTTGCTATAAAATCCGGGCCATGCCAAACGCGGTATTGCCAGGCCCGCCCCGAAATAAGCTGCCAGACCCGCCAGTCCGTACACGGGATCAAGGCTCCATAGATTCTCTTCAACCTGTTTGGCGGTTTCCCATGACTCCCACGGCCAGTAAAACTGCCAGTTCGGCCCCCTGAGAAAATATCCCGTGAATATCAGGATGAGCCACATTGAGAATCCTATATTGAAATTTATCAGGGCGAATTTTCTGGCGGAAAAAGTGTATTCCCCCCTGCCCGCAGGATTATTGTCTATATATGGAATAATCATCAGGCATACTATGATAATAGCCGGGATCATTACCCCGGCTATCCACGGATCAAAATATACCAGGAGTTCCTGCAGGCCGACAAAATACCACGGGGCCTTAGATGGATTTTCAGAGATCCCGGGGTTGGCTATCTCTAATAAAGGGGCATTTATAAGCAGGGCCCATACTAAGAGGATGATTGTTAATGCTATGGCTGTCAGGAATTCCATAATTGCCAGGTCGGGCCAGACATATATGTTTTTCTCTTTTTCTTTTCTCATAACAGGTCCTCTTTATCTGAATCTTTGTAACTACTCAGGTGCAAAGTGGCAAAGGCACATAGGCACAAAGGGTTACAGAAATACAAGAAAACTTTTTCATTCTTTTTTTCACTTTGTGCCTTTGTGCCTGCCTGAATAGTTACGGATCTTTTTTGCAATGGCTTTCATTCTCTGGTTTTTTCCCTCCGCATTAAATTTTTACAGCGGTCTCGATATCCCGCCGTCTTTTCTTATCCTCCAGAAATGCACGCCTATAAAAATAATTGCAGTTGCCGGTAAAACCATGATGTGCAGAACATAGAATCTCAAAAGTGCATTGGCGCCTATCCCGGTTCCACCGAGGAGCATAAACCTGATATCATTATACTTGTCGACAAATGCAAAGGGGCCCTCATGTCCTATAAAGGGCATGGCCCTTATCATATTAGCGCCTACGGTTATTGCCCAGTATGCCAGTTGATCCCAGGGAAGCAGATAGCCGGTAAAACTCAGCAAGAAAGTAAGAACCAATAAGGTTACGCCGATAACCCAGTTAAACTCCCTCGGAGGTTTGTAAGAGCCTGTAAGAAAAACACGCAGCATATGGAGCATAATGGTCGCTACCATTAAATGGGCCGCCCACCTGTGGATGTTTCTCAGGATAAGCCCGAAAGGCACATCAAATTCCAGATACTTCATGTCGAGATAGGCATATTCGGTGACAGGGCGGTAGTAAAACATAAGGAGCATCCCTGTAACCACTTCCACGATAAATAAAAAAAAAGTTATTCCTCCCATACACCATGTAAAACGGATTTTCCCTGCCCGGGACGGAATTTCGGCAGGATGGATGTGAAGAAATATATTCGACCTTATCTGGAGAATCCTGTTTCTCTTTGTATCTTCATATCCATGCCGGAAAACGGATTTCCAGACCCGGGAATGCCTTATCCTCTTCCAGAGACTCTTTTTTTTACTCAATGTTATCTCTCATGAGCAGGCGCAAAGCAACCCCTCCCGACCTCCCCTTAACTTAAGGGGAGGAGAAGTACTCCCCTCTTAGGTTAAGAGGGTCCGGGGGAGTTATTCGATCAATCCCTTGATTCAATGCGCTCTGTCCCTCATTTTCAAACCTCCAGGTAAGCTCCCGTCTTATCGAAATCTTTATAGGTATACACCATGCTTTTATCTATAGTAATAATGCCTTCCCCGTTTACATAAATCCTGAATCTGTCAAGGGGCCTTGGAGCAGGGCCTGCAAAATTAACCCCGTTGCTGTAAAACCGGCTGCCGTGACACGGGCATTTAAACACCCCTTGGTCTGCAAACCAGTTCGGGGTGCAGCCTAAATGAGTGCATTTTGAATGCAGCGCGTATATGCGGCTTTTTCCCCTTACTATCCATACCGAATGTTCTTTTTTCCATGCTTCATATACGCGCAATATTCCATTTTTATCGGGTTCTGCTTCAATTTTGAATTCAGCGGGGGAACCGATTTTAAATGTAGGCGGTTGTTCAAAAAGCACCCGCGGGTATAAAAACCTGATTGACCCGATAACGGCTATCCCGAGTGTAATAAAAAAAGAGCCGAATCCTATGATCTTAAGGACAAGGCGGCGGTTGATCAGCGAGTTGTAAGCCTTTTTACTCATAAACTTTATTAGTTGTAGCAAAGATGGAAAATGCAATATCCATGCCGAAGAAAAAACGAAAAAACCCTTTAAAAAACTCCGGTTTCAGGGGTGGCAATAACAAAAAACGGTCAACATTTGAACACTGTGCTCATTAATTTAGCATGTTGTCTATGAATGCTATAAAATGGTGCCGGGACATATGCGGTTGATCCCTGCGGGTACAGGTTTTGAGAAATATAAGGATACATTCGTTCAAAGCGATTCAGACAACAACGAAAACGGAGAAATGATAGATTTATAACTCTTTGATATAATTAATAAGCGCTTGATAACGGCCATTATCGAATAGATATCCTTATCTTTCAAAATATTTTCCCTTGATAAATGTTCACATTAGTGTTAACATTATAAATGCGTAAAATTGTATTTTATAAAACGGTATCCGGCAAGTGTCCTGTTGAAAATTTCCTGGATACTTTGCCTGACAAAATAGTAAAAAAAGTTGCATGGGTGTTACGAATAATAAGAGATTTTGATGATGTTCCAAGGTCATATTTTAAGAAACTGATTAATACAGATGGCATTTGGGAGGTTAGAGTGCAGGTTGGAAATAATATCTACAGGTTTCTCGGTTTTAATGATGGGGCTAATTTAATTATTCTAACACATGGATTTCAAAAGAAGTCTCGGAAAACACCAAAAAAAAGAAATTGAGCTTGCGGAAATACGAAAGCGTGATTATATAAACAGGAGGAAAAATAATGGATGATCTTGAAAAATACATAAGTAAACGGAAAAAGAAAAGCCGGAAATTTACAAAGGATTTTGAAGCTGGATATCAAGATTTTAAAATAGGAGTGACCCTTAAGATGGCAAGAGAAAAGGCAGGAATCACACAAGAAGAATTAGCAAAAAAACTGCGTACAAAGAAGTCTGCAATTTCCAGAATTGAAAATCACTCTGAAGATATTCGTCTATCAACATTAGAGAAATTTGCTCAAGCCCTTGGAAGACAATTAAAAGTTAAAGTAGTATAAAAAAGCTAATCGGATAAGCGCCTATCTGAACTCCCTCTCTCTTCTCCTAAAACCTCATCTTTTATTCCATCGGGAGGGATAAAATGAAGTCTGTAAAACTAAAAGAAAATTTATACAAAGAAGCTGAACGAGTCTCTAAAACATATGGTGTAAAAGTCCAGGACATCATACCAAAGGCGTTAAAACAGGGACTTCTCGTTTTAAATGAAAAAAATGTCCTTCAACTTTACAGAAGCCGGAAGATAACCCTTCAAAAAGCCGCTGAAATGCTTTCGATAGACATATGGGAGATGATAGATAAAATGAACTACCCCGCCGCAAGCGGACGGGGTATCTTTAAAAGCAATGAACGCCCCAAGGGGCGGGGTATTAAACCCGGGCTACGCAATAAAGAAAGCTGATATACATATAGACTATTCAATGGAAGACCTTTCAGAGGATATCGTATAGTGTATGGCAAAAAGAAAGAGTGACGCGCTCGATAATTTTTGTATAATCAGAATATATAAATTTAAGGAGGCTTATAATGAAATTACAGGCAACTATTGAGTTATGGCAAAAGGGGAAATGGTGCATAGCCAAAATTCCGGAACTGGATTTTGTTGCTCAGGGGCGGACTATTGATGAGGCAAAAGCTAATCTTAATGAGGTGGTAAAGATACAGTTTGCCGAGATGAAAGAGATGGGGACTTGATGATTATCTTTCAGAATGCGGTTATGTAATTAAAGACGATACCGCAGTGCCTGAAAACGAAATGATCGGGTTCGAGAAGAAATTGGTTCAGGTTGCGTAAATGCCGAGAATATTCCCTACGGACTGGAAAATACAGTTAAAGATATTTGAGCTATACGGCTGCAAATATAAACGGAAACAAGGCTCTCATCATGTCTTGATCTGCCCCGGCGCCAAACGGGCTGTAAAGGGTAAAATAAAACTCCCCATAGATCTCCCCAAAATCAATCCTGATCCCTTTGCCTTATGCACTATATTTCGTATGTTTTTCATCCTGTCTTTCCTCCTTCGGGTTTTGACAGGCTAAGTTTCCACCTTATTACTCCCTCCAGTTTTGGGGGAATATTATATAATTTTACAAATTAATTCAAACCTTGCATGAAACAACAGGTAATCGGAAAGTGTATTGACCGATTATTTTTTCCTTAACATTCAATGTGCATTCAGCTATTTCCTTTTTGGGTAATGAAGATTGTTCGAGGAAGGTATATAGTTTTTTTATATTGCCGGGAACAGCCTTAAGATTTTCTATTATTTGCTCGGATTCAACCAATATGACATTTTCTTTATTTAGAAAAGGGCTTGGAAGACCAAGCTTACTAATAACAATACCGAAAACGTTATTAGGGCGTAGTCCAAATCTTGATAGATATGAAGAATTTCTCTTAATAAAATTCACAGACTTTTTTACTTGAGCAATTCCTGCTGCAAATTCTTTATCTTGATTGTAAATTTCCTGAGTCGCATCAGCACCATAAAGCCACTTTAATTGCATTAATAAGATGTTTTCTTTTTTCTCGTCCCACACAAGAATATCTATGTCTGTAATAACTTTATCATCCTCTTTTAGTTTTACTCTTGGTTCGAAAAAATATCTGTTCTCTCTCAAAGTGTTACTGAATTCAGAAATCATCCCATCTTCTTTATTAGATGTTAGATCATTATATGCTGTTGGATTAATTTTACTCATTAAGACATTAATATTTCTCTCTGCTCTACTCCCAACAATTACGTTTGGAGAAAAAATAATTTTATTTTCAATTTGAAAAAGCGGCTGAAACATGATATCAGTCCATTTCACTGCATTATCATAAATCAAGTCTTGTATGATGTTATTAATAACTTTTTTCTCCAGCCCGGAATACATATGAATATGATTAACTAAATCTTTTTTATTGTCGCAGCGTACAGCATTATCATATGATATGTTTTTATTACCTTTAATCATTTTCTCTACATAACTTATGAAGGCTACTTGATGAATTATTGCGATTTTCAAGAGATGCTTCCAGAAAAGTTTAAAATTGCCAATTGTATAAAACCCCAATGACCATCCTTCAGGCATCAAAAACATCTGTGAAATAATATTTTCAGATAATTCCTCAAATGTCTTAAAAACAAACTTACTTCGCGAATAAATGAATTCTTTCTTATTCTTGATTTTAATAGATTTTTCGATTTCTTCCTTAGCTTTTAACATATTTTCCATGTTTCCGGATTCATTGCCAAAGAAATTTTTAGATTGATTACCTAACTCTTTCCCCTTAAAAAATTCATGAAGACCAAACGATCTACCCGCTTCTTCATTCAAGTACTCAATTCCTATAATTTTGGAGTGCTTATTAATATTAAATGACACATCTCCCATTTCTTCCGCTTTTATAAAGTCAAAAACTTTACTGTAACTTTCTGCAATCTCGATTGTTTCTTTAATCATCTCTTTACAGTTAGCTGGCGTTGACAAAATCTTGCCTCCTTCAGGACATATACTGTAAGTCCAATAAACCATATAACGAAGTATATCCTGGAAAGCCCTGTTAGCCATAATAAGATTTGCTTCCGAGCGTTCAGATATACTTCCACGTGTAAAAAGCGCCTCCATCGTTCGCAGGACGTGGAGTAATGCTTCATATCTTGGCATTTTAAACAAAGGCATGTTGTTAATAAGGGCCTCAACATATTTATGAATGTCTTTTGCATTGTTGATCTTCATAAGTTTTGCAATCCAAATATCTTTAGTCTTGTTATGTACTCTTCAAGAAAACATACAATATGTTACACAATCAAGGCAAATTGGAACTCTGGATGTAAAGCTTTTTCTTCCTTTCTATTACCTTCTTTATGTTAAAATCTGGATACTTGCAAATAAGGGGATGATTAATGGAAGATATCTACTCAATATTTGAAAAGCCCAAAAATCTAACGACATTTAATGCGGTTAAGATAAGCCTCGCCTCTCCTGAAAAAATAAGGGAATGGTCTTATGGAGAAGTAAAAAATCCGGAAACCATAAACTATAGAACTTTCAAGCCTGAACGTGATGGGCTCTTCTGTGCAAAAATATTTGGTCCTGTCAAAGACTGGGAATGCATATGCGGCAAATATAAGAGAATGAAACACAGGGGGGTTGTCTGTGACAAATGCGGGGTTGAGGTCATACAGGCAAAGGCAAGACGTGAAAGGCTCGGTCACATAGAGCTGTGCACACCTGTTGCCCATATATGGTACTGGAAAGGTCGTCAAAATATTATCGGTACACTGCTTGACATGACCATGCGCCAGCTTGAAACGGTGCTTTACTTTGAAAGTTATATAGTCGTTGACCCCGGTGAAACAAAGTTAAAAGAAAAAGAACTTCTGACAGGTGAGGAATACAGAAAAAGGGTCCAGGAGTTCGGCGATAAATTCAAGGCAGGTATTGGCGCTGAAGCGGTAAAAGTACTCCTGCAAAAGATTAACCTTGATACTCTGGCAAAAGACATTAGAGCAAAGATACGACAGACAAATGCCAAAACCACGAAAGAAAAACTTGCAAAGAGATTAAAAGTTGTGGAGGCATTCAGACGATCAGGGAACAGACCGGAGTGGATGGTTATGGACGTTATTCCCGTGTTGCCACCTGACCTTCGACCGTTGGTACCGCTTGAAGGCGGACGGTTTGCCACTTCAGATTTAAACGATCTTTATAGACGGGTTATAAATAGAAATATCAGCTTGAAAAGACTGATGGCACTGAATGCCCCCAGTGTCATTATCAGAAATGAAAAAAGGATGCTCCAGGAAGCTGTTGACGCACTCTTTGACAACGGGAGGAGGAGCCGTGTACTAAAGGCAGTAACCAAGAGGCCGCTTAAGTCCTTAAGCGACATGATAAAGGGTAAAGAGGGCCGCTTCAGGCAGAACCTTCTCGGTAAAAGAGTTGACTACTCCGGCAGGTCCGTCATCGTGCCGGACCCGGCACTACGGCTTCATCAGTGTGGATTGCCGAAGAAAATGGCCATTGAAATGTTTAAACCTTACATATTCAGCAAACTTGAAGAAAAAGGATTTGTCACCACGATCAAAGCTGCCAAGAAAGTCGTTGAACGTGGAGAGGATATCATTTGGGACTGCCTTGATGAAGTCATCAGGGAACATCCTGTGCTTCTTAACAGAATGCCGACTCTTCACTGTCTCGGAATGCAGGCATTTGACCCGGTACTTGTTGAGGGTAAGGCGATAAAGCTGCACCCGCTTGTATGCAAGGGATTCAATGCTGACTTTGACGGTGACCAGATGGCTGTCCATGTTCCTTTATCAATAGAGGCGCAGGTAGAGGCAAGGGCGCTGATGATGTCTGTTAACACTATTTTAAACCCTGCAAACGGCAAACCTGCCGCAATGCCGACACAGGACATGCTTCTCGGTATCTATTATTTAACGGCTGATATGCCTGACGCTGAGACCTGCCCATCCGTATTTTCCAGCGCCGATGAAGTAAGACACGCTTATGATTCAGGATTTATAAATGAGCACTCAAAGATAAAAGTTAGAATACAGGAGAGTCTTCATGATACTACCGCAGGCAAGGTCATTTTGTATGATATATTCCCATGCGGGTTCCCTTTTGAAAAAGTAAACCGGACAGTGACACAAAACTGTCTTGAAGAAATTGTGATGCTCCTGCATAACGATTTCGGCAGACAGGACACAGCCGAAGTCCTTGACCGTCTCATGAGGATCGGATTTGAGTATGCCACAAGATCGGGCATATCTATAAGCATGGATGATATACGTGTACCCTCATGTAAACAGGCGGTAGTTGAAGATGCCCAGAAGCATGTATACGGGTTCATAAATGCAAATGAAAGTGAAGATGATGAAACCATTTCCACTGAAGAGCGAAGAGATGCTGTTACAGAGACTTGGCAAAAAGCTGCCGGAATTATAAACAATGAAATAGTGACAGAACTTAAGAAGGACAAAGGGAACAACATTCATATGATGATCAACTCAGGCGCAAAAAACTCTGCTGCCCTGTTAATAAGGCTTGCCGGAATGGTGCCGGGACATATAGTGAAGCCTTCGGAAAAGTTTATGGAGTATCCTATTACGGCAAATTTTAAGGAAGGTCTTTCACCTGTTCAATATTTTATGTTATCTACCGGAGCGAGAAACAGTATTATTGATACAGAGATGATGACTGCAAATGCCGGATGGTTAACAAGAAGGCTTATAGATGTGGTACAGGACACTATTATTCAAAAAGAAGACTGCGCCACAGGAGACGGAATTACATTAGATGAAATAGTTGTAAATAAAAAAATTATTCATAAGCTTGATGACAGAATAACAGGACGCATATCGGCCGAGGAGATACGGAATCCTGAAACAGGGGAAGTTATACTGGGATTAAACGAAGAAATTACTAATAGCGTTGCCAGACGAATAACCGATGCCGGCATTAAAAAGGTGAGAGCAAGGTCTGTTCTTACATGCCTTTCCGAAAACGGCGTATGCGCAAGATGTTATGGTCGGGACTTATCAACCGGCAGGACAGTTGAAACAGGCACGGCTGTCGGAATCCTGGCAGCCCAGTCAATAGGAGAACCCGGAACACAGTTTGTTTTGAACAGCCGCAGATCAGGCAGATGTGAGACAGAAGATGAAATGCCCGTCATTGATTTATTCAGAATTATCGAACTTTTTGAGGCAAGAAGGCCGAAAGACAAAACTTTGATAGACCCACATAAAATACTTAACGATAAAGGGGGAAGAGAAGTTCATTTATTTCTCCTGAACGAACTTCAAAAAACGTATAAAGCGAATAATATCAAAATTAATGATAAGCATTTTGAAATTATCATCAGAAAAATGACTGAAAAAATAAAGATCACAGCTCCAGGCGACACTATGTTTCTGATGGGAGAAATTACAGAAAGACGTAAATTTCTCGAAGAAAATGTCGTTGTTTCATTAGATGGTGGAAAAGAGGCAGTTGGTCAGCCAGTGTTGCTTGGAATCACTAAAGCAGCTTTGTCAGCAAATAGCTGGATATCAGCAGCGTCATTTCAAGAGACAACCAGGATATTAACAGAGGCGGCTATTGAAGGAGATGTTGATCACCTGAAGGGATTAAAAGAAAATGTCATTATGGGGCGGTTAATCCCTGCGGGTACAGGTTTTGAAAAATATAAGGATACATTCGTCCAAAGTGATTTAGACAACAACGAAAACGGAGAAATGATAGATTCATAACTCTTTGATATAATTAATAAGCGCTTGATAACGGCCATAATGGAAAACTGTCGGGAGGTTTAAATGAAATTACAATCAACGATTGAGTTATGGCAGAAAGGGGAATGGTGTATAGCCAAAATCCCTGAACTGGATTTTATTGCTCAGGGGCGGACTATTGAAGAGGCAAAAGCCAACCTTGATGAGGTGGTAAAAATACAGTTTGCCGAGATGAAAGAAATGGGGACACTTGATGATTATCTTTCAGAATGCGGCTATGTAATAAACGCAGTGCCTGAAAACGAAATGATTGGCTTCGAGAAGAAGCTCAATTAATGGAGGGATAAAATGAAGTCTGTAAAACTAAAAGAAAATTTATACAAAGAAGCTGAACGAGTCTCTAAAACATATGGTGTAAAAGTCCAGGACATCATACCAAAGGCGTTAAAACAGGGACTTCTCGTTTTAAATGAAAAAAATGTCCTTCAACTTTACAGAAGCCGGAAGATAACCCTTCAGAAAGCCGCTGGAATGCTTTCAATAGACATATGGGAGATGATAGAGAAAATAAAGAAAGCGGACATACATATAGACTATTCAATGGAAGAGCTTGCAGAGGATATAAGATAATGCCTGATAGGGTGGTTTGCAATGCTTCCCCTCTGATATTTCTCGGAAAGATAAACAGGCTCGAACTTCTTGATAATTTCAAACTTTATGTTCCATCACAGGTAGAAGCAGAAATTGCAAGAGGTCTCAAGCTCCGAAAAGAAGATGCACAACAGATAATACACTATCTTGATAGCAGAAAAATAGAGGCTGTGAAAACTCCTCTTTTAAAAAACCTGCCGCACTTTCTCGGCTCCGGTGAAAGAGCTGTTATAAGTCTTGCTGTCAGAAATAAGATCGGCATAGTTCTAATAGATGAAGCAAAAGCAAGGACTGTCGCCAGATTCAGGGGATTAAAAACAAAGGGGACTCTCGGTATATTATGGGATTCTTTTAAGTCCGGTATGATTGACCGGGAAACTACGGAATTATTATCACTCGATTTAATGCAAAAGGGATATCGAATAAGAGAAGAAATTCTGATTGAGTTTCTAAAGAGATTGAAAAAAATTGGATAAAACTTTTTTTAATAGCAATGGCTCTCTAAATATAGATAAACTTGAGAGCAGGATAAAACATGAGATAAGAAAATTTAAATCAAATGATATTCTTATATCTGTAAATAATGCACTGAAAGAATTAGAAAATCCAAATTCTGATATCCACCGCTTTCTTCCGAAGGGTCTGCCATTTTTTACTGCTGCTGGTATCGCCTCTTTTGCTGTTCGCTTTACAAATCCTCACAGAAATGGAAAGGTCTTTGACTTGTATGCATTGTCCCAGCTTGAAATGCTGGTTACAAACTATCTGTTAGCTGATCCAATTACTTTTGATAAAGAACTCGCTGAAAAATTCAAAGAAGAAAATCCGATCTTCCTTTCTCTGAGACATTCAGCAAGCCAGTTTTCCTACAACGTCAATCCCTATGCTTCTTACTCTCAAACCCTGATTCTCTATGGTGAAGCAATAAAAAGGGCTGAAAAAAGGAAAGATGTCCCAGCGTTTGATTTTCATTTTGAATTTCAAAAGATAACCGGAGCAACACTTGAAGATTTTTTGTCGATTGGACTGGTTGCCTGGTCTGCCGCACAAAGCAAAGCAGGATTTGCAAGAGGCTATTTTGAAGTCGCCCGACAACAAGGGCTAAAACTTCCTGATGACGACACTACCGTAACTATTTTAAATAATGTTTCGGCCACACCTACACAGTTCCGAGGAGTTTTTGAAAACCGCAAAAACAGAGACAGACGATTCAGAGCATACGATTTTAATCCTTTATTTTCCTATCCTATAATAAGGCCATGGAAAGACAGCCCCTTGTTAGGAATGGATTCTGACAGATTAACTGCACCCATTCCCAATCTTATATGCTACAGAATATCAACGGGTATTTATTATCAAATGTTCAATAATTATTTAGAAGAGTTTTCACAATGGTTCGGACTTATATTTGAAGAGTATGTGGGGATAATTCTTGAAAACTCAATAAATAGATGCAAGATATACTCTGAAGATATGATTAAGAGAAAATACAAAAAAGGGAAACTACCTGACTGGGTTGTAGTCGAAGGGGATACGGCCATTATTTTTCAAGTAAAGGCAACAAAGTTTTCAAGGGTTGCTCTAACAACTGCCTCAGAAGAGGATATTAATAATAGTTTAAAACAGGTTATAAAAGGGCTGGTTGGACTTCATGAATTTAGAAATGCAATTCTTACAAAGGCAAAAGGGCTTGAAGAATTTCATGATTGTTCAAAAGTCATATCTGTTTTCGTTTCTTTTGGGTCGTTTTACCTCATAAACTCTTTCTTGTTTGAGAAGCATGTAAATAAATTGCTTAATAACACGCATAACATTAATTCCCCATCATGGATTATCTTATCTATAGACGAGTTGGAAGAACTCCAGCCGTATCTATATGCCGGAATCGGTTTAGCAGAAATAATGAAAAATATTGAAAGTCATTCCCAGAAGGAAACTTTGGATAAATTACAAGCAGATACAGGCATAACCCCAACAGACTCTTTTCTCTATAAAAAGTGCATGGATTTATTTGAAAAAATATTAATAATGAAACAGAACTATCACCTAAAAAGCGGGGCGTGAATATCTCATGAAGAAATCATCAGGCAGTACACGCCAAGGACTTGACGATTATTGTGATAATTTCAAGATACTCCCCCTTTTCCACCAAATCATAACCGCCCATGAACTCACACTCAAACGGGCAGCGCATGATCTGAAGAAACTGGAATCCCCTCTTTCAGCAGCAATGGTTGACCTGAATCCCCATCAGGTAGATGCGGCGCTCTTTGCCTTTAAATCTCCGATGTCGCGCGGGGCAATACTCTGCGATGAAGTCGGCCTTGGAAAGACTATTGAAGCGGGACTGGTGATCAGCCAGTTATGGGCGGAAGGTAAACGAAAGATTATCGCTGTAGTACCGGCGCCCATACGTCAGCAGTGGCAAAATGAGCTGCGCGAAAAGTTTGACGTGCCGGGTGTTATAGTTGACGGATTCGAATATCGGGCGTCTAAAAAAAACGGAAAAACAAACCCCTTTAAAAGAAATGCAGTCGTTATTGTTTCCATCCCCTTTGCTTATTCAAAAAGCGCTGAAATTGCGGCAGTGGGTAAATGGGACCTGGTGGTAATAGATGAGGCGCACCGCCTGAGGAATGTTTATAAAAAGTCCGGCAGCAAGCAGGCCAGGACGCTTAAAAAGTTATTCGCCGGAATTCCCAAGCTTCTCCTGACAGCAACTCCGCTGCAAAATTCCCTGATGGAACTGTATGGACTGGTGAGTTTTATTGAAGACAAGACCTTTGGCTCTGAATATTCGTTCAGAAAGATGTTTCTGGCAGACAACAACGGGCGTGAGTCTGTAAATGAGGAGACTTTAAAAGAACGGATATCGGGTATTGCGGTGCGGACTCTCAGGCGGCAGGTTCAGGAATATGTCCGCTACACAAACCGTTTGTCAATGGTAGAGGATTTTACGCCGACTGATGATGAAGCCGAGCTTTATGAACTTGTTTCAGAGTATTTGAGAAGGCCCGATGTTGCAGCTATAAACTCGAAATATCGTCACCTTTTAATATTGGTTTTTTGGAAAATCCTTGCGAGTTCAAGTTTTGCGATTGCAAAAACGCTTAACGGGCTGATTAACAATATTAACAAGTTGTTATCCGATCAAAAAACCATTCAGATAAGTGAATTGCTTGATGATGTTGACGGCTATGAAGAAGAATCCGAAGAAATCGCCAAAAGAGAGGATACAGAACCTGTAGAAACTGGAGATATAGACACTGAAAACGCAAACGGGAGATTTTTCACAGAGGAAGAGCTGGAGGCTGAAAAAAGCGAATTGATTCATATGCGGAACCTTGCCGAATCCATTCAGAAGACATCAAAGGGGGATGCACTGCTTATTGCTCTGGACAAGGCTTTTGCCCACTGCAGGAAAATGGGATGGCATGAGAAAGCGGTCATATTTACAGAGTCAAGGAGGACGCAGGAGTATCTTTTCAATCTGCTTTCCGACAATGGATATAAGGAGTTGATAACAGTCTTTAACGGCTCAAATAATGGTGTAACAGCCAAAAGGGCTTATGACAGATGGGTGAAAGAAAGACCGCATCATGAAACAGGAGGATACATATCAAGGGCGGTCGCGATCAGAGACGCATTAATTCATGAATTTCACCGTCATACCAGGATATTCCTTACCACTGAAGCCGGGGCAGAAGGCATTAACCTTCAGTTCTGCAACCTTGTTATAAATTTTGATCTCCCCTGGAACCCGCAGCGAATAGAGCAGAGAGTAGGACGATGCCATAGGTACGGGCAGAAATATGATGTGATTGCTCTTAATTTCCTGAACAGGAAAATTGCCGCTGACTGCAGGGTATATGAACTCCTTGACCAGAAGTTCAGACTTTTCAGCGGCTTGTTTGGCGCTTCGGATGAAATACTTGGCTCTATAGGCTCGGGCGTTGATTTCGAGAAACGCATTCTTGACATATATCAGTCCTGCCGCACAGATGATGAAATCAATAAGGCATTCGATAAACTCCAGGCAGAGCTTGCGGAACAGATCAATAAAAAAATAATAGAAACAAGGTCCAAGCTTCTTGAAAACTTTGATGATGAGGTCAGGGCAAGATTCAAAGTAATTGACAATAAAATAAAGCAGGATTTGAGTGCTTTGGACATAATGCTTGCAAAATTAATAATAAGCAGCTTATGCCCGACTGAATACAAATTGTCAAATGCCTGCTATCTCTTAAAGATTGATCCAGCGCCCGGATCATTCAGCATTTCGGGCAAAGAGAGTATGAGCCGCGGATATTATTATGTCGGCAGGCACAATAAAGATATTGACGCCGAGAGATTGCATCTCAGACATCCAATGGTGAAAGATATTATAAACAACTTAAAGACCGAATCATCAGAACGTATTCATTCTATTACATTATGTTATACAAAGGGCGGGCATAAAGTTTCTCAAATCGAGCCTTACCTCGGTAAAAGCGGATTCTGGGCTGTATACAAATTGACATTTGAAGGTATAGATACAGAGGATCATATTAT
>DRDE01000313.1 GCA_011040095.1 Nitrospirota bacterium | reverse complement strand
ATGTCCGCAAAAACCTCAGGTGGCAGTGCCCACTTGGGATCGTAAACACCACGGTTCGTGTGGCGCTGTGGAATGGCACCATAGAGACTGCTTCGCTTCTTCTTTCCTTAAGACAAATTAATTTGGGCCACGAGTATGGGTTCGATGTTGTCCTGAATCGGACCTAACTTGCCATCGGACAGAGTGATATTCGCTTTGTAGCCATTTGCAACGGCGGCAAGAGCCATGTTTTCCAGGGCACCAGGGTAAAGTCCTTCTCAGATAAGGATCAAGAGTGCCAAGGTTTCGACTCGTATCGGCATACAATTCGATCCGTGTTTCCATCACCTTGAATATCCAGGGCTGGGTGTTGTGTGGACTGGCTGCGAGAATTGCTGCACGGACAAGGGCGAGTGGGCCTTCATTAGCATCCGTTCGCCAATTCTTCCAAGGTTCATACGCCGGACCCTGCCCGATACTAAAGACACCCTGGTCATAGGCGCGCCACACCCCTCCACCAACCATCAAAACGGTAATACCGCCGATCCCTTTAAGGAAAGTTCTACGTTTCACTTGGAATCCTCTACAAAATAAAAAAATATATGCTATCAGTAATCAATCTACGGCTAACGCCTGGATAACCCACGACGGCGGTAGATATACCTCTATAACAGAAAAACATAAAAGGCAATAGGCTTAAAAAAGCGACCTGATATAGTTGTTGGATTCATCCTGTCGTTATGTGATTTATAACTGATTGCTCAATTCGAGGAGTTTTGCTCCATGATGGACAGTAAGAATCTCAACATCTTCAGGAATTATACGATAAATAATTCTGTAGTTACCCTATATGATTTCCCTAATGTCTTCAGAATTTATAATAAATATAACACCCTGAGGTCTCTGCCGCAGTTCAATATGTCAGTCATTCCGGCTTGTCCGGAATCTTTCATGTGATGCCGAACAAGTCGAAGGATTCCCGACAAGCGGGAATGACACCGAAAATAAACATACAATTTTCAGACGCCCTGCGGTCTCTGCCGCAGGGTAGTTCACTTCAGGAACAACTCTACCTGATTTTGAAAATAACTCAAGGCGATCTGTTGTTTCAAATGCTCTAACGGTAAACAATTTTGCATTCTTTTTTTCGCCTCATCCTGAGAAATCTTATACCCTGAATCAGCCTGTTTAATACCGCGATCTACTTTATAAATGAGATATAATTTTTCCATAGCGTCTTCAATAGAGGCATTTTGTGGAAGTTCCTCAATTGCTTTAAGTACTTGTTCCTTTGCAATCATAATTTGTTCCTCCAAATTATTGATTATAATAGTATATCACATAACGCCGAGAATCACCGGTGGCAAAAATCAGAGCGTAGCGGCGCTTTTTGGCGTCCGAGTGGGGCGAGCGGTTGGTCATCCTACACATATTTTATCTTAAGGCCTGCTTTCTTGGCAGCAGCTACCTGTTGTTTATCCGATGAAACAAAGAACTCTGCACGCCAAATTACAGCGCACGCAACATGAAGGGCGTCCATCGCACGAAGGGGGGAGGCTTCAAGGAGTTTGGTTGAAGCAACGATCACTTCCGGAACCAGATTGATAATCACAACATCACGAATGTCATCAGAAAGGTGTCGTTTTATCTTGGCATAGTCTCTTTGAGAAAGACGTTTTTCTCGTATCCGTCGATTCAGAGCGGAAATGATTTCAGGAACACAGATGACACTCAGCGATAATTCCGTTGTTTCCCGACAAATATCGTCGACTATTTGACTGCCATCTTCCTCTACATATCTCTTTGCAAATGCTGAAGAGTCAAAGAACGTCTTCACGTTCACGCTCCTCCAAAATCGCCGAAGACAGTTTTGCGCCCTTGACAGAGAGTCTGATTCCCGGCCTCTTCCAAGATGGAATTGCATCTTCTGGAACCACCGGCTTAATCTCAGCAACAGGTTTGCCGTGTCGCAAGATAACAATAATCTCCCCGTCCTCGACAGCCGAGAGTACACTTGAAGCATGCTTGCGAAATTCGGTGAATGATATTGTTTTCATATGACATCTCCTCTATTCTGTACATAAGCGTACATTAATATGAGCAGAATGTCAAGAGCCCGTTTGTGAAATTTTACACCAAACAACACAAGTTTTACGAGGAGGCCGGCTGAATCAAAAGATGAATGAATGCCGGCTTTGACAATAAATTTTCATCCTTGCTCGGCATGCGCACTTGTGCATGACTGCGGAATCGACCTGCATGCCAAAACCATGTATATTTGCATACTGGAACAGGCAGGTAATGTTGTGCTGCATCGAAACATCCGTACAAAGCCGGAAAAATGCTTAAGCACAATCTCCCGGTATCGTGAAGACATTGTAATAGCGGTGGGGTGCATATTCACATGGTACTGGTTGGCTGATCTGTGCTCAAAAGAAAACATCCCCTTTGTCCTGGGACATGCTCTGTATATGAAAGCCATTCATGGCGGTAAGGATAGAATGACAAAAACGACTCTCATAAAATATAAGATATCTGTTTTATTAAGCGGGTTTTGCCCTCTTAATAATTGAATTTTGTGACCCGAATCCCCTTTTATCTGTCAATAGTTTTGCATAGTGAGTAACAACGTCCCCAGAGTTCTCTCTTCACAATTATCTCATCAAGATGCTCTTTAGCTTCTTCAAGACTAAATATTGCATATTTTTTATCCATTATTATTCCTCTAACGAAAAATTCAGGGGCAAGAACCCTTGAAGCTGTTAACAAGGAGTATAGACGATGGAAAACAAAAAATCTAATCAAACTGAAAAGAAGACCGCTGGTTCTTGTCCCTCTGCAATGACTTGTTATTAAATCTTTTTTATTTTTTATGTCTTTAATGCCGTTAATTGTCTTTTTTAATCAGAGCGTATTTGAATAAGTAGAGCTGCTATCCAGAGCCTTCAGCATGTCCGATTGTGCAAGATTTTTTATTGTAGTTTATTTCTTCTTTTTTGTTTTTTTTATTCTTCTCAGCTCGAATTCAAAATAATTCGTATTTTTCACTACTCAAAAACAGGACGCATGAAGCTTCGTTCAAAACTAATTATACATCTTGATTTTTCAGCATGGGCAAAGGCTTCCTGACAATCTGGATCACTTTTTATTTTTTTTCTATATTCTTCGTAATCTGATAGACTTGGAAAACTGAATAGTGCTAAAGCAATATTATTTGCTCCCTCATATGGAAGGAAGTAACCATGATGTGTCCCACCAAACTTATTTACGAGCGGTATCCACATTTT